>JBBREY010000103.1:0-7709 GCA_038225275.1 Chitinophagales bacterium
GGCTTGGAGCCAAAGTGATCACATTGTTTGTACCGGATGCAGCTGTACTTCCTAAGGAACAGTCCCAGTTATTTAAGTTGCCCATCTCAAAATCAAGATTTGGCGGACAGTTTAAATTTTGCGAAAAACCGGAGAGGGAAAAGACTACGCACGCAATAGCTGTAATCAGATAATATTTCATAAACATAATTTTGGTACGGATATACATATCTTAGTTTTAGAAAAAATATATAGCCAACCATAAAAGTATTTTAAAGTTCTGATATTAAATGTAGTAGTAAGAAAAAGTTACTAAAAAAGGGTTATTTAACCCTTTTTATAATCAGGGTAAATTAGAAATCGATTTGAGCAATGATCCTTAAATTTTCCTTTTAAATGCAATAAATAAAAATTCCCCCCGGAGAACCGGCGGGAATTTTCTTTTAACCCTTAAAACAACCAACATGAATTAGTTGAGATAGGTTTACAATTACGTTAAAACCTTTCACTTGGTTTTATTGTTTCAAATTATTTTAAACAAGTGCTAAATCTAATACCTGCGCCATCGTTTTTACATAGTGAAATTTCATGCCCTTTATAAAATGTGGATTTATTTCGTTGATATCTTTTTCATTCAAGTAGCAAATGATGATTTCTTTTATGCCTGATCTTTTTGCTGCCAAAACTTTTTCTTTGATTCCACCAACTGGCAATACTTGTCCACGCAAAGTAATTTCGCCCGTCATAGCGAGGTATGGTTTTATTTTACGCCCTGTAAATGCACTCGCAAGCGCACTCATCATTGTAATTCCGGCACTTGGGCCATCCTTTGGCGTGGCACCTTCAGGCACGTGTATATGAACGTTTTTCTTAGAGAAAAGTTCAGGGTCAATACCGGCTTTTTTAAAGTTTGCCTTTAACCATGTAAAAGCTGTGGTAGCACTTTCCTTCATCACGTTACCGAGGTTTCCGGTAAGTTGCAGGTCGCCTTTGCCATCACTCAATTGCGTTTCAATAAATAGAATATCGCCACCAACATAAGTCCATGCAAGCCCAACAGCCACACCCGGCATACCCGCAGTTTTATACAATTCGTTGCTGTATTTTGTTTTGCCGAGTATTTTTTCTACATCATTATTAGTAATAGTAGCTTTTAATTTACCACGCATTACCAGTTCTTTTGCTTGGTAGCGCATAATACTTGCCAATTGCCTGTCAAGCTCCCGCACACCACTTTCTCTTGTATAATCTTCAATTATTTTTTGCAAAACAACATCACTCATTTTAAAGCTTGTCGGCTTTAAACCATGCATTTCTTTTTCTTTCGGTATCAAGTGCCTTTTGGCAATTTCTATTTTTTCTTCAACTGCATATCCACTTAAGTCTATTATCTCTAAACGGTCTCTAAGCGCAGGTTGTATATTATTTAAATTATTAGCTGTAGCAATAAAAAGTACTTTGCTCAGGTCATAGTCTAACTCCAAATAATTGTCGTAGAAAGTATTATTCTGTTCAGGATCCAATACTTCTAACAATGCAGATGATGGATCGCCCCGTTGGTCAGTTCCTACTTTATCTATCTCATCTAAAATCATTACAGGGTTACCACTTTTTGCCTTGCGTATTGATTGTAATACACGACCAGGCATAGCCCCAATATAAGTCTTACGATGCCCACGAATTTCACTTTCGTCGTGCAAGCCACCTAGGCTCAGCCGCACATATTTTCTATTGATGGCTGCCGCAATGCTTTTACCCAAACTTGTTTTGCCAATGCCCGGAGGGCCAACGAAACAAAGTATCGGGCTTTTCATATCGCCTTTCAATTTTAGTACAGCGAGGTATTCCAGTATGCGTTCTTTTATTTTGTGCATGCCATAATGATCATGGTCAAGCACCTTTTTTGCCTTCTTTAAATCGTAGGAATCATTGGTAAAATCATCCCAAGGTAAATCAAGCATTAAATCTAAATGGTTGTATACTACAGAATAATCTGGTGTGCTTGGATGCATACGCTCCAATTTCTCAGCTCCTTTTTTAAACATTTCAGCGGCTGCGGCAGACCATTTTTTTGACTCTGCTTTTTTCTGCATGTCTTTAATTTCTGCCACGTTATCGCCACCCAATTCATCCTTAATGGCTTTCATTTGCTGCTGCAAAAAATATTCACGCTGCTGCTTATCAAGCTCCGCCCTCGTTTTAGTGGTAACCTTGTTTTTTAGCTCTGCATATTGAAGTTCCGTATGCATTAAGTTCATCAATAATTCTGCACGTTCTTTTAAATCACTAATCTCTAGCAGCCTTTGTTTTTCTTTTAAATCGCTGTTTAAATTACTACTTACAAAATGTATAAGAAAAGAAGGATTCTCAATATTTTTAAGAATAATACCAGCTTCGCTTGGAATATTTGGCGAGAGACCAATAATTTGTGCAGCCAAATCTTTTACACTGCCAACCAATGCATCAAGGTCTGGATCACCCTTGTGCTTTTCTTCTTCAAGTATTTTTATTTTGGCTTTAAAATAAGGTTCTTCAGAAGTAATTTCCTGCAGCTCAAATCTTTTGCGCCCTTGTATAATAATCGTTGTGCCGCCGTCGGGCATTTTTATCAGCTTCACCAATTTTGCAACTGTACCAATTCTTTCAAGATCAGCAATTTGAGGTTCCTCAATGCTGCTGTCTTTTTGCGCAACCACACCTACCATTTTGTCAGCCTTGTAAGCGTCAGTTACAGCTTTAATACTCTTGTCTCTACCAACCGTAATTGGAATAACCACGCCGGGAAAAAGTACAGTATTTCTTAATGGAAGTATCGGTAATTCATCAGGCAGCTTATCGTCATCACCATTTCCGTCCTCATCTTCTGTAAGTGGTATAATGGGCATAAACTCCATATCATCATCCTGCCCCTGTAAAAAAAAGTTCTTAGTCATCAAATAAATTTAGTTCGCCAATTTGGCAAAAGTAGTGGGTAAAAACCGTAAAATTTTGCGAATACCTTTATAGACAAGATTGATGCCATAGAGTTTATGGTGTTGGCAATAGGAAATACCTATTTTGGGGCTGTGCTCTGAAGTAGATATTTCAACATTTGTCCGGGCTTCTACGGCTACGGTATTTTTTATACAAATATGCCTGTGGCATTTGTATAAAAACACTTCCCTTCGTCCCCCGCAGCCTTTTTACTGATTATCTTTTTTCAACATTTATAAAAGCGAAGTGAGTTTTTTTAGCTATTAGCTATTAGTAAAAAATCTTGCCTTTATCGGTTGGTGTCCCCACCAACCGAAACACTATTATAATCGATAATCAGTAATTATATTAAATTCATCACATCCATGTTCGTATAATTTTGCACTGCTCCATTTATATTCTTCAGGTGTTTATGAAAGACTCCACTTTTCAGCAACAGGATTATTATGTAGATAATTAAGCTTTTGAAGAAAGCTTTTTTCTGAACTTAAATTAATAGCTAAAGGATCCCTTTTCCAAAACTGATATTTTCTGTCTGCGTTTTGAGAAGTATATTTTTGTAATTTATCGGGGAAATGGGCACTTAAGTATTTTTGAAATTTATGTGCTGTGAACTTCGCAAAGCTGCCTGCAAGACTTTCTTGTCCATTCATTTCAAGTATATTCCATATAAGGTGGATGTGGTTTGGCATTATTACAAAACCGTAGATCTTAATTTTTTTTAAGTCTATCAAATAACGCCAAGAGTCAATTATTATCATTTTCAAATTATCATCTGCCAGTAGGTGTTTAAATTCGAAAATGCTATCCGTATAAAAATATGATTGCAGTGTATCCATTTGACCTTGCCTGCGGTAAGGATTATTTTCCATTCTTGAATTTAAATAAAATCTGTGTGACCTGAAACATTTTTGGTTGGGGGGTAACAGCAAAATTATTTATCTAACCTTTAAACATTTTTTGGATGAGTCAAAATCAATGGAACTCAAAACATTTCGGTTGGTGGGGACACCAACCGATAAATCAGTTATGAGCTATTATTAAAAATCTAATAGCGTTTGTTCTTAATTAAAAGTTTACAAAGAATTTGTGTGCATAGAATAAACACAAACCAGCATATCATTTCTTTTTATACCTCTTCCGGTAAAATTTTTATTTTGTAATTCACCATTTAATCTAACATCCTTCCATGTAAGTATATAAACTTCTTCGCTTACTTTATCTATCTCTAAAACTGCATTTATATTTCCTGTTACCTCCTGCCAGGTTGTATCAAAACTTCCTACAAAATGATCGTGCGCACTTGCTTCAAGTAAAGTGACATCTTCGTTAGCGAATGATTTCATTTTGTTATTAAAAAATTCTCCTTTATAGATATCATTATTTTTTGATAAAATAAATGTTCCAAAAATATCTGTCATAGCTAAAAATTATATAAAAAATATTAGGTGAATTTACCATTTATATATCACCATAGAGCTTTATTTATTTCTAGTTTACAAAATAAACTTTTTGTATTTTTCCATTATTAATGTAATAAATGGCTGTAGCTTCTAGTTTTGCATTTCCAAATCCACTCACACTTTCTTTGTCAATAATGTAATTGCCTTGTATGGTTCTAGATTTTATTTCGCAATGCAATTCAGGCGTGTTTTTAAAAAAACCTTCATAACCTTTTCTCATAGCATCTTTCCCTTTCGAAATAAGTTTGTCAGGAAAATTATACAACTCCACATCTTCTGAATAGGGCTCTAAAAATGCCTCCACATTTCTTGCATTATAAGCGTTGAGTTGGCGCTGAACCAATGCAAGCCCTGTTTCTTTAATAAGTGTATCGGGCCTTATAAGCGAACCTTTGTTTATCACGTAAGCTATGTTAGTTAGGTTGTCAATATTATCAACCGGGTTTGCATTCAGTAAAACCATATCAGCATTTTTGCCAATGGTAATGCTACCAGTTTTATTTTCGTTCGATAATATTTTTGCACCATTAATAGTAGCAGCTTGTAACAATTGCCAGTTTGAAATTCCGCTTTGCTGCATCGCTTTTAACTCGCTTATGTAAGATGATACATGCTGTGTGCCGGTGTTACCTGCATCTGTTCCAGCAGCAATAGTAATGCCCGCATCAACCATTTTTTTTAAATTTATCTTTCTTATTGAATCGTCATGCATATTTCTTGAAACTGTTTTGGCATCATTATAATACTTTTTCATCCCCTTAATTCTCGTCGTATCAGGCAAATGTTTTAAATCGTATAACGATCCTATTTGTTGTGGATTTGCAGTTGTAAGATCGTATAGAGAAAATTGGTGTTTTTGGCCAAATGTATTTGAGTAACCATCAGCTACTACGAGTGTTGGACAAAGCACTATATTTTTTTGTTTCAATAGTTTTAAAAAATCGTCAGACACTACTTCGTCCTCTACGCTGTGCACTAAAAAATCTGCACCGTTTTGTACCGCTATCTGGGCAGCAATTCTTTCGGTAGCATGCACCGCTACTTTCAGATTATTTTTATGCGCTTCTTCTACAATTGCTTTTATGATGGGCTCATATTTTCTGGCAGTTTTTTCAATGTCCCCCCCCAAGCTTACAATAAACCATATTTTTATAAAGTCGGGATGATAAGCCAATTGCTCCTGCACTAGTTGTTTTGCATTTTCTACTGTTGTAAATAATTTAAAAGGTTCTTCGTTCTTTAATCCAACAAATGCAAGTGGTTCAAATGATGTTAACAATGGACCCGTCATGTAAATCGTGGGTGCGTACGTTTTATTTGCAAAAGAATCTCGCTGTTGTAAAAAGCTATACGATGCGCCCACATCAACTACCGAAGTTATTCCTGCACGAACGTAACGACGCAACAAATCTTCCATATTATTATGCACCCAGGCAAGTTCCTTGTCGTAAGGTGCTACTTTGCGAAGATCCATTGCATCTGGTCTGGTATATAACCCACCGCCTTGAAAAAAGTGTACATGTGCATCGGTCATACCTGGCATAATAAATTTTCCTGTGCCATCAATAATGGTTGCACTTACAGCAGTTTTTATTTTTGCAGCAGGTTTTATATCTTCAATTTTATTGTCAGCAACAACTACTGTTTGTCCGGCGATAATTTTTTTATTTATAACATCAACGATGGATACATTCGTAATATATGTTTGGCTAAATACATGGAGGCTAACTAGAGATGTAATAATGAGAAGAAAATAAATTTTTTTCATGGTGAAGTGTTTAACTATGATTAAAGGACACTTCAAATATATGAAATATGATTAATGGGTGCTACTAAGGTTTTGGCTGTTAATATTCCTGCACGCCGGGGAACAATGGCAAATAAGTTTGGGTAATTCTTTTACCTGGTTTATATACAGATATACCAACGCATTTGTTTGATTTGTTTACTTCGAAAGCGATGCCGCCTTTTATATTTTCGTAAATATTTATTTTAGTTTGAGTAATGGTGTCTTTATAATAAGTTTTAGGCTTCTTTAGTTCAGGATATTTTTGTAGGATAAAGCTGAGGTCGCTTCCGCAACTTATATTGTTTGCTGTAATAAAATAAGGAGAAGTTACCCTAATGTTTTGAACTTTTCTTGATTCATCTTTATCACCAAAATTGCTTGTGCTGTAAATAGTAGAACTGTATTTTTTGGGAGGATTTTTGGAGTACCAAATTGAGATTGATTTTCCCATTGCTGCGTCACCGGCATCGGGTATGCCTAAGAGATGCGCAACTTCTTCCATTTTTTCATCTATTGTAATTTGTCCAATGCCTTTGCCGGGTTCTATTAATTGTTTTGCTGAGGTTATATTTACAGAATCAATAATTGGTAAAGTATCAACAACAGTGTCGTTGTTATTTTTTACCGTTGTAATTGTTTGTATTGTGGGTTGTTGTTTATTGTTGCTGCAAGCGAACAACAAAGTCGATAAGAAAATGTATGAGCATATTTTTTTCATAGATATCTAACTGACGCAACAATTAGTTACAAAATTTATACCTAGTTTACTAAGGTTAAAAAGTATATCAAGTTTTAGTGTAATGCTTTTAGAAACAATTTTGTTTAAAATAATAAGTTCTCTATTGCATAATAAATGCCGAAAATGATCAACTGCTGAAAGGCTGCCCGATAGTAGCGTAAAGCCCGCAAGCGAGGCACGAGTGCGGACTTGCAGCGGATAGCGGGTTTAAATGTTCAGAAAAAAACTGATATTGACAGCCCCTAAAAATTTAAATTAATGTTCAAACAAACTGGCTATTCCGAAAGCAGCAGCAGCTGCAATTGCACCAATGAGGGTTACTCTAATGGCACCCCCAATTGGATTTACGCCTGTCATTTTACTTTTGAAGAAACCAAAAATAAACAGGCAAATTAAAGTGGCTACAACAGAATATTGCAATGCTTCTTTTGAATCGGTTATAAAAAAATACGGGCTTAATGGAATAATGCCGCCGGCTATATAAGATACACCAATGTTTAGTGCAGATTTGGTTGCTCGTTTTGGATCAGGCTTATCCAACCCTAATTCATACTTCATCATAAACTCTACCCAACGGTCTTTGTCTTTAGAAATTTCTTCTGTTGCCTGCTCCTGTATTTCTTTACTAAGCCCAATGTTGGCAAAAAATTCTTTCGTTTCTTCTAGCTCTTTGTGCCTCAGCGTTGCTACTTCTATGTGTTCTCTCTTTTCTTCATTTACATAATGATCCTGCTCTGTTTTGCCTGACAAATATCCTCCCAATCCC
>JBBREY010000104.1:0-7551 GCA_038225275.1 Chitinophagales bacterium
AACAGCAGGCTATACGCTTATGAAAACGATGTTTTGTACAGCTTTTCAATACCGTTGTTCTACGGCAAAGGTTATCGATATTATTTAAACGTAAATTATGATGAAACACGAAAGTTGACGATCTGGGCAAGAGTTGCACAATATTTATATCCTGACCAAACAAAGACAGGTTCATCTTTAGACGAAATAGCCAAAAACCACAAAACGGAAGCCAAACTTCAGATGATATATAAATTTTAATTTTTTTAACAAAATATGCAGCGTTAAGTATTATTTGTGTGTCTTTCAAGCGTTAACAGGATAAAAAGGTATTTTAATTAACAATTTCTTTACGTAGAAAAAATATCCTTATTTTTACCATTCATTAAAATTTAACAAGTTGCCCATGACAAGAATTTTATCACTGTTTGTGATGTTCATGCTCTTTGGAGTATTGGCATTCGCACAGAACCGGGTGGTGACCGGAACAGTAACAGACGAGAAGCAAATAGGCGTAGAAGCCGCCTCAGTAAAGGTAGTAGGCTCAAACATTGGTACTTCTACTGATTTGAACGGTAATTTCCGTTTGCAAAATGTACCTGCAAATGCTACATTAAGAATTACAAGTATTGGCTTTAAAGCACAGAATATTTTAGTACCTGTAGCGGGTCCTGTATTTGCTACAGTATTAAGAGAAGGCGCAGAGGGTGTTGAACTTACAGGGGTAACTGTAGGTGCCTTGGGTATTAGAACAAATGCAAGAGCTAACGGAACTTCCCGTGCTTCTGTAGGTCAGGCACAGTTAATGAATGGTAAACCAACGAACGTTGCACAGGCTTTGTCTGGTAAAGTATCTGGTTTAACAATCAGCAACAACTCATCTTCCGTAAATGGAACTCCTCGTATAGTAATACGTGGTTTGCGTTCTATTACCGGTGATAACACCGCTCTTATTGTATTAGATGGTGTTGCTGTACCGGCAAATACGATAAATAACATTAACCCGAACGATATTGAGCGTATTGACGTTTTAAAGGGTGGGCAGTCTGCAACCTTGTTTGGATCTGAAGGTGTGAATGGTGCGATTGTAATTACAACCAAGAAAGGTAATAGAAAGCCTGAAATTAATTTGGTGAATACAGTAAACATTGAAAGCCTTGCATACTTGCCAAGAACACAACATGGTTTTGGTTCTGGTTCAGCTTATGGCTCTAACAATGACGAAAACTTTCACCCGGCAGAAAACCAGCAATATGGTCCTGCTTACGATGGAACTATACGTCCATTAGGTCGTACAATATCAGACGGATCAATTCAGAGGTTTCCTTATTCAGATATACAAGATGGTAGGAAAAGAGTATGGGACAAGGGTTATACAAGACAAACAGATGTTTCTTATCGAGCAGGTGGAGATGGAACAAATATTTTTCTTTCTTACCAAAACTTAAATTCTAATGGAATTGTAGGTGGTGATAAATATGAAAGAAATGTTTTCCGTATGAATGCATCTAAAACTTACAATAAAATAACTGCAGGTTTTGATGCTGCTTACACATTTGATGTGGCAAGAAGAACAAATTCTGATTTTTATTTTACTGCCTTGAACGTTGCAAGTTGGGTTCCGTTAGAAAATTATAAGGATTGGAAAAATGACAAATTTTCTAATCCAAGTAGTTATTACAATGATTATTATAATAATCCTTATTGGGAAAGAGATAATAATAGATTCAATACTAGAAATTACAACTTCAATGGTAATTTTAAAGTAGATTATAAGGCTACATCTGCACTTACTTTTACAGGGCGTGTAGCAATAGCTCAAACAAATTCTACTCAAACAACAACATCGAATAATTACACTTATTCTGCTTTTTCAAAAACAGGTGGTTTTGTTAATTATTACAGCAATGATTATGATTTGTTTTTAACAAATCGTGGTAGATTTATTGCACGTTCCACCCCTATTCCAGGTTCAAATGGTGAATCTCAAAGTACTGGTAGCCGCCTTACTTTTGATGCATTCGGTGTTCATGATAAAAAGTTTACAAACTTCTCTCTTAAAACAATCCTTGGTCTTCAAGCCTCTGTTAGGAGAAGCAAAGGAATTAGTGCTTCAACATCAAGCCTTGGTGTAAGTGGTTTGTATAACCTAAGTAATAGTGCTACCGGTTTATTCAATGCTTCGAATTCTGAGTCACAACAAAGAAAAATTGGTGGTTATGCTGACGTAACTTTAGGCATTAAAGAAATATTATTTTTGCATGGTACCGCAAGAACAGATTTTACTTCTGTATTTTCAGGTCCTGCAATTGGCTACAACGATCCGCAGTTTAACACATACGGTGGAGATGTATCTTTTATTGTATCAGATTTAATTCCTTCTATTAAAAACAAAGACAACAAAGTAATTGATAACATAAAACTTAGGGCGGGTTACAATGTAAATGGTAATGATAACTTAGGTGCATATCAATTACAGCAAGTTTATCCTAATGCACAAGGTTTTCCTTATGCGGGATTATTGGGTAACACAGTAGGTAATACCATCTATAGTCCAAATCTACAGCCTGAGCAGGTAAAATCTGCTGAAGCAGGTATAGAAGTAGGTATGTTTGGTAACAGGTTGTTGCTAGAAGCTTCTGTTTATAAGCAAAAAGCTAATAAGCAAGTTTTGAATGTGGCAATTTCTCCTGCAGCTGGTGCGTTAAGCTACTTGTTGAATGCTGCTAATGTTGAAAACAAGGGCTATGAATTGGATGCTAAAGTAATAGCATACAGAACGAAAGATTTCTCTGTGAACCTATCTGCAAACTATGCATATATTACAAACTCAGTTAAAGAATTGCTTGGAGCAACAGGTTTGAATAGCTTAGAATATCAGGCTCCGGATGACAGAGCAAGTTTGAATGCTACTGTAGGAAAGACCTTCCCTTTCTTAAGAACTACTGCTTTCCAAAGAGATGCGCAAGGTAGAGTTGTTGTTGACGCAACTGACGGATGGCCTTTAAGAACCAACGGTCGTGTTGACCAGGGTACAACTTTGCCAAAGCATAACCTAGGTGTTGGTATCAACATTCGTTTCAAAAACGTTTCGTTGATAGCAAATGCAGAGTACAGAGGTGGTGCATTGGTTTATCATGATTTGGGAACTGATATGGCATTTACCGGTTCAGGAGCAATTACAGCTATCTATAACAGACAGCAGTTTGTTTGGCCAAATTCTGTAACGCTTGATGCATCTGGTAAATCTGTAGCGAATACAAATATTGCGGTTGATGGTTACAAAGCTATCTACCAAGGGTTTGGTGATGCGGGTTTTTCAAGAGGTTTAGCTGGTATAGGCGAAGCATTTGCTACATCTGCAGATTTCTGGAAATTACGTGATGTATCATTAAATTATGATCTACCGGAAACCTTGTTTAATGGTAAAGTGTTTAAAGGAGCGTCTTTCAGTGTTTGGGGCCGTAACTTAATTACCTTGTTGCCTAAAGACAACTGGTATACTGATCCTGAATTATCAAATACAAGCGGTAACTCCCAAGGTATCAATACTACTTTAAATACACCACCTACGCGTCAAATGGGTGCTACACTTAAATTAGTATTTTAATTAAAATAATTTTAAAAATAATAGATATGAACAAAATATTAAAATTATTTACATACACACTCGTAGCATCAGTAGCTTTAACCAGTTGCAAGAAGTTCGTAGATGTAAATAATGATCCCAATAATAATCAAAGCACCAACGCCAATTTTGTAATGACAGGCGCTTTAGCAACTACTTACAGAAACCAGGTAAGTACCAATTTACACATTGTACCGGGTACATGGTCAGGTATCTATGCACACAGTACCAGCTTTACAGGTGGTGGTAATGATAAAACGTATGAATTTACTTCTGCCGATTACAATGTTTTCACTCCGTTGTTTGATAACCTTACAGATTACAATTATGTAATTAATAACGCTGACAAAGATGGCGTTGGTTATTGGAAAGACCCGGCTAATGTAATGCAGTGTTATGTATTTCAAGAATTAGTTGATGCGTATGGCGATATACCTTATGAAGCTGCTTTTAAAGGAGTTAATGGTATTACACCAAAATATACTAACCAGAAAGTTATCTACGAAGATCTAGTTGTAAGG
The DNA here is from genome assembly GCA_038225275.1 of Chitinophagales bacterium. Classification (GTDB taxonomy): domain Bacteria; phylum Bacteroidota; class Bacteroidia; order Chitinophagales; family Chitinophagaceae; genus Ferruginibacter. The sequence goes on from JBBREY010000104.1 coordinate 4,129, forward strand.
TTGGATAGTGCAATGGATAGAATGCAGCGCACAACTTGGCCTACAAGTGCTGATTTTACAGTACAAGATGTAATGTTTGCATTAAATAAAACACGGTGGATTCAATTTGCAAACACTTTGAAGTTAAGAATATTGATGCGCCAGAGTTTTATGCCAGGTAGAGATGCTTATATTCAAGCTCATGCAATGACTAGATTAGCAAATGGTTTTATTGATCAAAATGTTCTTGTTCAACCTGGTTATCAGAATATAAGCGGTAAGCTTAATCCTTTTTACGCAAACTTTGGTTATAATGAAATAAATAACGTGGCTAGTAATTACCAGTATAGAAAGATGAATGCTGTTATTATTAACTGGTTAAAAAATAGTGGTGGAGTTGCTGATACTTTTAGATTGCAAAATCTTGCATACCCTAAAGGTTCCACTTTTGCTACAGCTGCGGCAGCAGCTATCTCTATAACATCAGGGACAGCTGCTGTTTCTGATTATTTGGGAGTGCCATTAGGTATTGGTAGCGGTTATGCAACTGCAGGTGCATCACCTATTGGTCCATTCCAAATAAATATTGGTTTTGGTACAAGACCGGGTATGTTCATGTTACTAGCTGAAGCAGATTTTTTGCAAGCTGAGTATACTGAAAGATATGGAGTAACTTTTGGCGGAGCCACAGCCCAAACTTTGTATGAAAAAGGAATAAAAGATCATTTTAGAACAGTAGCTTCTCCTTCTACTGCTGGTACTGCGGCTAATGCAGTAGCTGATGGTTTCTCTTTTAGGTATTATAATCGTCCAATAGACAATGTTAATTATACGGCGTCAACTGATAAGATTAAAGCTATCCTTTTGCAAAAGTGGATTTCGTTGACCCATATAAACGGTGCCGAGCAATGGGCTGAATATAGAAAAGCTTCGGGTTCTACTTCGGTTGGTGTTCCAGCTAGTGTTAAAACTGTAGCAGGTACTTCAAACCCTGAGCCTGTAAGATTTTTATATCCTCAAGGTGAGTTCGATAACAATAGTAACAATGTTCCTCAAAATATCAACCGTTTTACATCTAAAATCTTCTGGGACGTTAACTAATTAACCTTTAAATAATTGAATATGAAATATATAAAATATAGTTTTTTAATAGCCCTCGTTATCGGCTTTTCATCTTGTCTAAAAAATTCACGTGATATTGGTGGTTTGTTATCTGATAAAGGTTCAATACTTACTACCATTTCGGAGAAGGCATACATTAATACAGATGCTCAAAATATCGGTTTTGGTTACGACCATACAACTGCAAATTTTAATTTCAAGAAGAGAGCTACTGAGTCAGTGAAATTTTTCACACTAAAAATTGCACAAGCTCGTGAAACTAAATTGAGTGGGCCACTTGTAGTAAAAGTTACGATGACCAACCAAAGTGGATTTGATCCTTTGCCTGCAGGCGCAATAACGGTTACTGATATAACAGTACCGGCTTCAAACGATGCACTCATTGTTTTCCCGGTATTTTTTACGGTAAACAAAGCTAATTTAGACGTAAATGCAACCTACGGTGTTAATTTTAAATTAACCTCTGTAAATCAAGGTGCTATCAGCGCAGGTGATGGCGATATTAATGTTGACATTAATTACTCAGACTTTAATTCTGGTACAGGTACGTATAATGCTTCTGATTTTGCTGGCAATTACAGATACACCAATTCTGTTGTAGATGCAGCAAATGAATTTGGGCTTAATAACAACAGAACTGCTTATTTGTTAGAGTATTCTACTAATGTTGTGGAGTATGCAGATCTTTACTATTATGGATTAACAGGTGCTTATATTGGTAACTTAACAGCAAATGTTTTTTCAACAGGAGCACCAAGAACCCTTTTCAGACCTCGTTACACATTTGACGCTTCAGGTAAAGTTATTTCTGTAACTCAGAGTACTTTAGCAGGTACATCTGCAGCAGTAACAGCTATAACGCTAGATCCTACAGGAGTAAATGCTTTTGTTTATACGTCTAACAATGTGAGAAGTTTGAAAGTTAAATATTCATTTACCTACACAAGTACTATAAATGGTGTAGTAACTCCAAGAACTGTAAAAGTTTCTGAAGAATTTAGTTATGATCCTGATCAAGTTTATTTTTAATTTTTTTAAATTATAAGAAAAACTGCACGAAGATTCGTGCAGTTTTTTTTTAATTATAACTTTATATTTTATGGCAGAGAATAACCAACCCAACCAGTTAAACATTGAAATTTCTGAAGAAACTTCAGAAGGAACTTATATTAATTTGGCAATAATAACACATAGCCACGCAGAGTTTGTCTTTGACTTTGTAAACGTAATGCCAGGTGCACCTAAGAGCAAAGTAAAAAGCAGGATCATAATGACGCCTTTTCATGCAAAGCGTTTTATGAAAGCTATAGTAGAGAATGTACAAAAATTTGAGACGGTAAATGGTACAGTGCAGGATTTAGAAGCGATTGAAATACCTTTTAATTTTGGAGGTCCAGCTGGCGAGGCTTAAATAGTAACACAACTAATTGAAAATAAAAAATAGCCCCGCAAAGGGCTATTTTTTATTTAGGTAACATTTGTTATTGTTCATAATAGCCCTTCATCTGCAAAACTATAATGCCCTTCATCACTTACAATAATGTGATCAAGTATTTTGATATCAAAATAGGAGGCTGCCTGCTTTATTTTGTTGGTAAGTTCCTGGTCAGCACGGCTAGGCTGAAGGTTGCCTGATGGATGGTTGTGGCTTAAAACAAGACTTGTTGCACCTTCATCAAGTGCCTGTTTAAGAATGATTCGTGGGTCTGCAACTGTACCAGTTATTCCGCCCTTACTTATTATTTGAAAATTTTTAATTTTATTGGCCTGGTTTAAAAACAATACCACAAATACTTCATTGCTTTTATCTTTTAAAATGCTCCTCAGGTAATTCGCAATTTCTTTACTGCTACTCACTTTGGTTCTTTGCAACACATTGCCTCCACTTCTTCTTCTGCCGAGTTCCAATGCGGCTGTAATGGCTATGGCTTTTGCTATACCAATCCCTTTTATTTTTTGAAAATCTTTAATTGATAGTTTGCCTAATTCATCGAGGTTATCAGATCCTAATTTTAAAATATCTTTTGCCAGCTCTACAGCTGATTTTTCCTTGTTGCCATTGTTAATAATAATGGCAAGTAATTCAGCATTACTTAAAACTTCAGCTCCATGCCTTTCCATTTTCTCCCTCGGGCGATCATCTTCAGCCCAGTTTTTTATAGAAGTTTTAATGTTTTCTGAATTTTCCATACTTGTAAACAATTATTGATGCAAACTAAATGTATTTTCGCACAAAATTCACCTACTTACATACCAACACATGCAGTCGAACGTAAAAATCTTTTCAGGAACGGGCTCACAATATCTAGCAGAAAAAATTGC
>JBBREY010000105.1:0-7493 GCA_038225275.1 Chitinophagales bacterium
CTGTTTTCGTAGCTTCTCACTTCTTGCGAAAGTATGGTCAGCGTTCTTTCTTTGCCTTCTATTTTATAACTAAAAGCAGGATCTATTGGAACGGGTGTTGCCAAAAGATGAGCTTCTTTGGCTGTTGCAAAAATGGTTTCATTGTCATCAGAATTTATAATAATTTGTCTGAGCGACTCAAGCTTAAAGATTAAATGCAACTGGGTTGGAGTGGTAATCATGCTGCAAATATACTAAATAAGTTAGTAATTTAAAACAGAATCTTCCGGTAGTTTATACATGTAGCGCAAGACATAAAACCGTTATTAAACCTTATGAATTAAAGCCCGGCAGATCTGCCAAAACTTTGATAACTTAGGTTGAAGAAAGTTTTGATAAAGAGTTTCATAAAAAACCTAACTCAAAAACCACCGATGTTTTTTGCAGTTAGAACGATAGATATTGCCTGTCCATTGGCTACATAACATTTTGGTAACATTAGGTTCACATTGCCATAACATGCAAATGTTTTCTTTGCGGTTCAAATACGCAAGGCATGAAATCAACATTACTAATTATTATATCTCTTACTATTTCGGTTTTTTCTTTTGGGCAAAAAGGAGTGTTAGAAGGTAAAATATTTGATGGTAAAACTAACAGTACCATACAATCAGTAACAATAGAAGTAGTAAACGAAAAAATTACCAAGGCAGCAAACGTAGATGGTCAATTTAGTTTAACGCTGGATGCAGGGAAAAAATACAGCTTGAAAATTACTGCAGTTGGTTATCAAACCAAAATTGTGGATGATGTATCTGTTGAAGCCGGAAAAACTACCAGCCTAGAAATAAGTATCAACGTAGCTTCTAAGACAGAAGGTGAGGTTATTATCCGTTCATCTTCTAGAAAGGAAAGTACTGCTTCTCTTATTTCTTATCAAAAAAACACCTCTGTTGTAGCATCTGTAATAAGTGCAGAAACAATTAGGAGAAGCCCTGATAAAAACACTGGTGAAGTTTTAAAACGTGTACCTGGTACATCTGTACAAGATGGTAAATATTTAGTTGTTCGTGGTTTGGCTGATAGATATAACCAAGCTATGCTAAACGGAATTTTGCTAAGCAGCACAGAGCCTGATAGAAAGACCTTTAGTTTTGACATATTTCCATCATCAATTATTGATAACATTATTATAAACAAAACTTTTATTCCGGAATTGCCGGGTGAATGGGCAGGTGGAATTATACAGGTCAACACAAAAGATGTTCCTGCAAAGAATTTCTTAACTGTTCAGGTTGGTACGGGTTTTAATACAGCTACGGTAGGGAAAGATTTTTATAATTACAAAGGCAGCAATACAGATTTTTTAGGGTACGACAATGGTGAAAGAGCACTCCCATCTTCTATACCGAGGAGGGCTATTTTTACAAATTTGTTGCCTGCAGAAAAAACTGCACTTGTATCGTCATTTAGCAACAACTGGATGGCTACTACTAAAAACAACGATCTATCTCTGTTGAACAATGCATTGCAAATAAGTGGTGGTTTTGTAAAACCGCTTGGCGAGAAGAGCAAAGTGGCTGCAGTATTTGCGCTTAACTACAACAGAACAAATAAGAAGCTTGAATTTGAAAATAGAATTTTCGGCATCCAAAACAATATTGCCAGTTTAAATTTTGACTATTATAACAACAAGTACAGTCAGGATATTTTAGCAGGTGCCCTCGCAAATATTTCTTTTCAATTAGGGAGAGATAATAAAATATCTTTTAAGAATATATTAAATGTAAATACCACCAATTACGCAACATTAAGAACCGGTAAAGATTTTGAAACGAACAGTATAGTTGGTGACAATATAAGGGCAACTGAACTTGCTTTTAAAGCGAATACATTTTACAATTCGCAGGTAACCGGAGATCATAATATAAACCCAATCAATGCGAAATTGCACTGGTATGGCAGTTTTAATATTCTTGACCAGTATGTGCCTGACCAAAGAAGATTACAGTACAACCAAGATGATCCTACCAATCCATCATCGCCCTATTCGTTGTTGATAAGCGCTTCTAACTCCTCTCAAAAAACTGGTAGCAGGTACTTTGGAAATTTGAACGATTACATTTATACAGCAGGAGGCGATTTAGCAAAATCATTTAAGATAAAAGGTGCTGCACAAACTATAAAGGGAGGATACTTTTTTCAGGTAAAAGACAGGTTATTTAACAGCAGACCATTTGCTATTTATTTACCTTCTGATAACAAAGCATTACGCCTCTTAGACCCCTCAAAAATATTTGACCCTGCCAATTTTGGAAATGGTAATGACAACAAATTTGCCTTGAATGAAATTGCAGGGAACAGGTTTAGGTATATAGCCAACTCAATTATGAATGCAGGCTTTTTGCAGTTTGATAATCAATTATTGAAAAAACTAAGAATAGTATGGGGTTTAAGAGTGGAAGATTTTGACCAGTTAATTGGCAGCACAAAGAAAACAGATGAGCGCTTTGTAAATACCAAAAAGACCGATTATTTACCGGGTGTGAACATCACTTATAAAATAAGCGACAAAACAAATATTCGTGTATCAGGCTCTCAAACTGTTGTTAGGCCCGAGTTTAGGGAGTTAAGTACTTTTAGCTTTTTTGATTTTGATTTAGGAGCAACAGTAACCGGTAACCCAAAGCTGGAGCGTACTAAAATTACGAATGCAGATGTAAGATATGAGTTGTACCCAAGAGCAGGAGAGCTGGTAACCTTTGGCGTTTTTTATAAGAAATTTATAAAGCCTATCGAACTTTTTGCAAATACAACGGGTGCAGGTTCATCAAATACGTTTAATTATGTAAACGCTGATGATGCCACAAGTTATGGTGCAGAGTTTGAATTTAGAAAAAAACTGGAAGCAATTAACGCTTTAAAAAACTTCATATTACAGGGAAATTTTTCTTACATCTACAACAGAATCCCAACATTAAAAAGACCTATGCAAGGGCAAAGTCCTTACCTGGCAAATCTTGCGTTGCAATATGATATTGAGAAGGCAGGAATTAACACAACACTCTTATTTAACCAGATAGGAAGAAGAATTTATTACGTGGGTAGTTCAACCTTAAATGGCGGAAGCGCTGCCGATGATACACCACCTGTTTATGAGGCATCGAGGCCGTTATTGGATTTTCAGATATCAAAAAAGGTGATAGCTAAGAAGGGTGAATTAAAATTAAATGTGTCAGATATATTTAACCGTCCTGCAAACTTTTATCATGATCTAAATAGCAATAAAAAGTTTGATAAAGCAACAGATGCGCTTGCACTAAGACGTGTATATGGAACCAATTTCTCAATCAGTTTTTCTTACAACTTAAAATAAACATCAACACCAAAAAATAAAGTCATGAAAAAATTAGTATTTGGATTAGCTGCAGTGGTATTAGTGGCGGTTCAATGTCGTAAAATTGAAGTAGACGGTGCAACCACAATTGTAACCACGCCTCCTCCTACAGGCGGTACTACTGAAAATGTTATACTGGAAGGACGTATAACAGAAAGTAGAACCTTAAAAGCACAATACACGTACAAACTAAGGGGACTAGTGTATGTAACCAACGGCGCTATTTTAACCATTGAACCCGGTACAAAAATCGTTGGTGAGCTTAATAAGCAAGGTGGGCTTGTTATTACAAGATCAGCAAAAATAAATGCAGAAGGAACTGTTGATAAGCCAATCGTTTTTACATCTGAAGCTGCAACCCCTGTAAGAGGCGACTGGTCAGGCGTAATTCTGCTCGGTAACGCACCTACCAATTCATCATTTAATGGTATACAAGGTGTTGGCGAAATTGAAGGTGGTGTGAACAACAGTGATGGTCTTGGATTATACGGTACACCTGTAACACAAAACCAAAACCCTGTTGATAACAGTGGTGTTTTAAAATATGTAAGAATTGAATATGCAGGTTATGCATTTTTGCCTGACAAAGAAATAAACGGACTTACTTTAGGTGGTGTAGGATCTGGAACTACCATTGACAACGTGCAGGTTTCTTATGCAAACGACGATTCTTTTGAGTGGTTTGGCGGCACTGTAAATTGTAAACATTTGATAGCTTACAGAGGCCTTGATGATGATTTTGATACAGACAATGGTTTTAGCGGAAAAGTACAATTTGGTATTGGTTTAAGAGACTCTTCTGTAGCTGATATTTCTAAAAGTGAAGCGTTTGAAAGTGACAATGATGCAAATGGCAGCACACTAACGCCATCTACTGCATGTGTATTTAGTAACATGACAGTAATGGGTCCAAAGGCAGCTTTAAATAACATTGGTAATTCTTTGTTTCTTTGTGGTGCGCAAATAAGAAGAAACTCTACTTTAAATTTATTTAACTCGATTGTAATGGGTTATCCTGTGGGTTTATTGATAGATGCTTCTAAGGGTTCACCTACTGATTTAAATATACCTAACGCACTGAATGTACAAAATACCATCATTTCAGGATCGCCTTTGGCGGTGAATTATTCAGCAAGCTCAACAGCACCAACAGGAGCTACTGTAGCGTCAATTACTGCATGGTTTCAAACGGCTAGTTATGGTAACAGCATTTTAACTACCAACGCAGAAGCCGGTTTAACAGCGCCTTTCAACTACTTAACACCTGACTTTAACCCAACTTCTGCAACATCGTTGGCTGCTATTGGTGGCGGCTTTACACACCCTAAATTAACTGCAACATTTTTTACGCCTGTAACTTACAAAGGTGCATGTGCTGTTGGAGATACCTGGTGGAAGACCTGGACGAAATACATGTAATACTATTTAATTATTGATATAAAAAAAGCAACTCTAATAAAGTTGCTTTTTTTAAATTTAGCCCATGAATAAAACGACAATCATTTACGGCATCTTATTTAGTTTCGCATTTATTACTGCCTGCACAAATAACAATAATAAAAAATCAACCGCATTAAAGAAGGTAGATTCAGCGTGGCTTGATTCAATTAAGAAAAACAGCGACAGTACCTTTTCAAAAAAATACAGGACGGCCGATTTTGTAACAGCAGATTATTATTTGTTTAAGAAAGATTCTTCTGTGTGCCAGGTAATGAAGGACACGGCCAAAACAATAAGACAAATACTCGTTTCAAAAAAAAATGTACGAACTTATTTTGCTCAATATTATACAAACGGGCAATTAATTGCTGATGTAAAATTGGATAATTATGGGCAGCCTGATGGAAGTGCAACTTATTATTTTGAAAATGGCCAAATAATGAGAGCAGGAAAATATATACATGGATTAGCAGCTGGAGAATGGCAAGAATATGATGAAAAGACCCATGCGCTTTCTATTGCGACATACGACATTAATGGAGTGAGGAAAAATTAGGAAAAAGGATAAATTCTAGTCTTTTTTTGCGGGTAGTGTAAAACCAAAGCTGCTGCCCACATCTATTTTGCTGCGAACATGAATTGTTTGCTGGTGTGCTTCTACAATGTGCTTACATATTGCAAGCCCGAGGCCACTACCGCCTGCCTTTCTGCTTCGTGCATGATCGGTTCGGTAAAAGCGTTCAAATATTCTAGAGAGGTGTTCTTCTGCAATGCCATAACCATCGTCGCTAATTTCTATTAAAACGCTGTTGCCATCTACGTTGTAAAAACTTGCTTCTATATGCCCATTGTCTTTACCATATTTGATGGCATTTTCAGTAAGATTAAGAAACACCTGCCGTATTTTCTCTTTATCTGCAACCACATTAAATGGAAACTCACAGTCTTTTTTAATGCTGCATTCAATGTTTTTTTCTGCTGCCTGAAGCTGCAGCGAATCGAACACTTCTTTAATAAGTTCCTGCACAATGAATGGCTGGTGGTTCAACTGCATTTCGCCTATTTCTAAACTTGAAATCTCATCCAGGTCTTCGAGCAGGTTTACCAGCCTGTCAATGTTTCGGGATGCACTTGCCAGGAATTTTTCATTTACTTCGTTGTTGTGCAATGCGCCGTTTAACAGTGTGTGTACATAACCCTGAATGGCAAAAACTGGTGTTTTTAATTCGTGGCTCAGGTTCTGCAAAAACTCTTTGCGAAAGGTCTCATTTTGTTGAAGGGTTTCTATTTCTTTTTTTCGCTGCTCGGCCCAGGCTTCCACATCTTCTCTTACTTCGTCAATACCTTTTTGCGGTAAAATATTTTTGTAATAAAACTCTTCTCTTTTGGTGGCTTTTGTTTGGTAGATGAGTTTATAGATGAGTTTTATTTTTCGGTAAATGAACGTTTGCAGCGTAACCAATATTAACCAGTAACTACCTGTGAAAATAACAACGAACGAACAAGGAGCTATCCACCAAACGGGCTCAAAAATAAATATTGCTAAAGTAATGGGTATGGTTAAGATTCCAGCGGTAAGCAGTGATAATTGCTGAGGCGAAAGATGTCTCGTAGAAGGCATTTGAAAGTAAACTTTAAACTTTTAGCTGTTACGCACAAGATAAGAAAAGCAATTGGCAGTCGGTAGGGCGAATTGTGAATAATAATCCTGAAAATGAATTTTGAAAATTTTAGACAATCGTATTTTGTTCATTGTTTGCGGTAGCAAATTCAAACATTATATTTCAAACTTATACCCTACACCTTTAACCGTGGAAATACAATCTACCCCAAGCTTTTGCCTGATTTTTCTAATGTGTACGTCAATTGTTCTGTCGCCAACTATAACATCGGTACCCCAAATTCTGTTTAGTATTTCGTTTCTTAAAAATACTTTACCGGGTTTAGATGCGAGTAGTGCAACCAATTCAAACTCCTTTCTTGCAAGTACAACTTCGGTATTGTCAAACGACACAAGGTATTTTTCCCGGTCAATTTCAAAGCTTCCTACCTTAATAATACTTGTACCCTCGTTGGCTAAACGCCGAAAAAGCGCATTGACTTTGCTTGTGAGTACTTTGGGGCTTACGGGCTTTGTTATGTAATCATCCGCACCGGTTTCAAGGCCGGTTATTTCGGCACTCTCATCTGACATCGCTGTTAAAAAAATAATTAGTGTAGGGTTAAATATGGGTTGAGAACGGAGTATGTTGCAAACTTCAATACCATTTTTACCTGGCATCATTACATCTAAAATAATAAGATCAGGCATGTGTTGCTTTGCTCTGTCCAAAGCCTCATCACCATTTTTTGCAGTTACAACTTCATATCCTTCCGCAATTAAATTAAATGATACAATTTCCAGAATATCTGGTTCATCGTCAGCAATAAGAATTTTTTTGGTAGTACTCATGTGTTAAATGTTGAGCAAATGTAAACTTTATGTGAGCCTACCGCTTCGTTAAATGAACGTTATAACATTATCAAATTGTTAAGCGGGTGCAACAGTTTTTTCAATTTAACTGTCTTAGCGTTGTGCTCCATTAAAAATTGCACCATATTTGCACGAGAATCTTTCTATATGAAGCATATATTTTTTACACTTTCTTTTTTTATTATTTTATTTGATGCAACTGCC
>JBBREY010000106.1:0-7398 GCA_038225275.1 Chitinophagales bacterium
AAATTTTCCATTGAAGAAAATATTGACGTAGAAAATAATAAAAATGAATCTGGCTGGGCAAATACGATTTATACAGGCAATGTTGCAAACGATACCATTATTTTTTCCCGCAGAAACATAAATAATGTGGAAAATTCAATGAACCTAAAGTATAATTTTAATAATAAGATGGGGCTTTCTTTCAGGGCAAGGCATTCATTTGCAAAAGTAAATCCTCAACAGTTTTACCAGTTGGATATTAACGGTAACTTAAATACGCCCGATCGTCCTTTTACAAAAAATGTAAACCAGAACTTTAATTTTTTAGCGGTAGATATGTTGTACAACTGGCAGTTTACACCCGGCAGTTTCATTTCACTTGCCTGGAAAAATATTGGGCAAAATTTTAGCCAATCTTTCGAGAAGAGTTATTTTAAAAATGCCCAAAATGTTATTTCAGGTAACCAATTCACAAGTTTCTCCCTTAGGGTAATTTACTTTTTGGATTATATCAGCTTTAAAAATAAACTGAAAAAATACAGTTAACTGTAAATTCTCTTTTATAAAATATGAAACAGGCTATAAATATTTAACAATATAGCAATATGTATGTTTCAGTTTCGCCTTGCCATCTGGCATAAATGCCGTACTTTTGCAGCCTTAAAAACAGGTCCGCCATATAACGGCACTAATAAATTTAATAAATGAATATTCGCAACATCGCAATTATTGCACACGTAGATCACGGTAAAACAACCTTGGTAGATAAGATTCTTCACTCTACCAAAGTATTCAGAGACAATCAGGATACTGGCGATTTAATAATGGACAGCAACGATCTTGAAAGAGAGCGTGGTATTACTATTTTTAGTAAAAACGCCGCTGTTGTTTACAAAGATTATAAAATTAATGTTATCGATACACCCGGTCACAGTGACTTTGGTGGAGAAGTAGAGCGTGTACTAAAAATGGCTGATGGTGTGGTTTTGTTGGTAGATGCTTTTGAAGGTCCAATGCCACAAACACGTTTTGTATTACAAAAAGCTTTGGCATTGGGTTTAAAACCAATGGTTGTTATTAATAAAGTAGATAAGCCAAACTGTCGTCCTGATGAAGTGCACGATGCAGTTTTTGAATTGTTCTTTAACCTAGATGCAACTGAGGCACAGCTTGATTTCCCTACCTTCTACGGTTCAGGAAAAAATGGCTGGTTCAATGATTCATTAACAGAGATCGACAACATTTTCCCTTTATTGGATGGTGTTATTAAATACGTACCTGAGCCTAAGGTTAACGAAGGTCCGTTGCAAATGCAGATCACTTCTTTAGATTATTCTTCTTTCCTTGGTCGTATTGCAGTTGGTAAAGTAGCACGTGGAGTTATAAAAGAAAGCCAGCAAATAGCTTTAATGCAAGCCGATGGCAGCATTAAGAAAATGAAAATAAAAGAGCTCTATGTTTTTGAAGGCATGGGCAAAAAGAAAGTATCAGAAGTTATAGCAGGAGATATTTGTGCGGTAGTTGGTCTAGAGGAATTCAATATTGGCGATACCATTGCTGATGTAGAAAATCCGGAAGCATTGCCGTTAATTAGTGTTGATGAACCTACCATGAGTATGTTGTTCAGCATTAACAACTCACCTTTCTTTGGTAAAGAAGGTAAGTTTGTAACGAGCCGTCACCTTAGAGATAGGTTGATGAAAGAAACAGAAAAGAATTTGGCTTTGCGTGTAGAAGATACAGACGGTGCAGATAGCTTTTTGGTATTTGGTCGTGGTATTTTGCACCTTGGTATCTTAATAGAAACCATGCGCAGAGAAGGTTTTGAGTTAACCGTTGGTCAACCACAGGTTTTGGTAAAACAAATAAATGGCAGCAAGCACGAGCCGTATGAAAATTTGGTAGTAGATGTGCCTGCAGAATATAGTGGTAAAGTAATTGATTTGGTTACGCAGCGTAAAGGCGAAATGCAGATCATGGAAACCAAAGGCGAAATGCAGCATTTGGAGTTTGAAATTCCATCTCGTGGGTTGATCGGTTTGCGTAGCACCATGCTTACAGGTACTGCAGGTGAAGCTGTAATGGCACACCGTTTTACAGAATATAAGCCTTGGAAAGGACCAATACCTGGTCGTAACAATGGTGTATTGTTAAGCAAAACAACTGAGCGTACAACTGGTTATTCAGTTGATAAATTACAGGATCGTGGACGTTTCTTTGTAGATCCAGGTGAAGAAGTTTATGTAGGCCAGATCATTGCGGAGCATATCAAGCCAGGCGATTTAGTTGTAAACGCAACGGAGCCTAAAAAATTAACCAACCACCGTGCAAGTGGAAGTGATGATGCAAGCAAGGCAGCACCAAAAATTCAAATGAGTCTGGAAGAATGTATGGAGTACATCCAGTCAGATGAGTGTATTGAGGTTACGCCAAAAAGTATTCGTCTACGTAAGAACATTTTAGATGAAGATGCACGCAAGCGTGTAAGCAAAAGCATGAGTTCAGAAATGGCATAAGCTGTTTTAAAAATATACCAGATCCCGGTTGTAGTAAAATACAATCGGGATTTTTTTATAGGAGATGTGGAGCATTAGCAGACAAATATAAATGGGCATTTGTATCCACCTTTCTGTAGTAGTGCTGCACAAAAGCAATATTATAATTTAAAATTTATTAAGTGCAGCAGCTACTACTGCCAATGCGGGCTAGGCTCAGCAAGAGATCTTTTTTCAACTTTTATAAAAGAGGATGATTACGGGGTAGGTTCTCTTATCGGTTGGTGTCCCCACAAACCGAAATCAAATTTTAAATATGGTTTTCTTACCGGTTGGTGTCTCCACCAACCGGAATCAATCTATAACCGATAATCCGTAATTATCTTAAATTCGTCAATACCACTTTCATAAAATTTTGCACTACTCCATTTATAGTCTTCAGGTTTAATCGCAAGTTTCCATTTTTCCGCAACAGGATTGTTATGTATATAATTTAGTTTCTGTAAAAAACTCTTTTCAGAACTTAATATTATTGCTAATGGGTCTCTTTTCCAAAATTGAAAACTCCTATCAGCTTTTTTGGATACATATTTACTTAACTCGCCTGGCTTATTTAATTTTAAATATTTTTTAAATTCGTGTGCTGTAAATTTAGCAAAACTACCTGCCGGACTTTCATTGCCATTTAAATCGAGCATGTTCCAAATTAAATGAATGTGGTTTGGCATAATCACAAAGCCATAAATTTTAATTTTATCTGCATTTACTAAATACTTCCATGAGTTAATGATGATCATTTTCAAGTTATCATCGTATAGTAAATATTTAAATTCGAAAATGCTTTCCGTATAAAAATAAGGCTGCATAGTCTCCATTTGACCCTGTCTTCTATATGGGTTAATATCCATTTTTTTAAGATAAAATGAAATTGAGTTGTATGCTATGAATATTATTTCGGTTGGTGGAGACACCAACCGATAAAGAAAGAAAATATTTATAGACCAATATCTTTTCGCTGTAGAAAACTATTTTTAAGGAATTATAACTTCCTCTAAAAAAACGTATTCTCTGCTATAGCTCTCGTTGGCATTTACCCAAACAAACACAAGCCAAGGCTTGATCTTCGACCAGCCGACCAATAATTATAATTCCACCATAAAGATAAATTTATATAGATACAATAGGAGTTATTTATTAAACTCTATAGTCATATAAAAACGAGCCATAGACCGAGGCACAAACTACGTTACTCCGTACATTATAGTACGTTACTCCGTACATGAGTCTAGTATACAATGTACCTAATGCTACATTTATACCTACAATACCCATCACAACTCCCGCTCAAAAAAAACCGCATTTTCTTCAGGGTTAAAATAGTAAGGCGCTATTTCGTAAAAGCCATTTTTTTTGTAAAGGTTTATAGCGGGCGTCATGTTGGCAAGGCTATCTAATCGTATCAAAGAATAACCGAATTCCTTTGCGGCGGTTAAAGCTTGTTCTAGCAATAAAGTTCCGCCGCCCGAATTGCGGGTGGTAGGTTTTATATACATTCTTTTTAATTCTGCAATGTCATCTCCTTTTTTGCGGATGGCAACACAGCCTATAAATTCTTCGTCCTCTTTCAATAAAAAAATAGCACCGGTTGGCTCACTGTACATTTCTTTCAGTTGCAGTAATTCTTCTTCAAAGTTTTGAAAACTCAAGTCAATATTTAACCATGCTGCATATTCTTTAAACAAAGCAGATGCAGCAGCATATTCTGCCTCGGTATTTACAGTAACTATCTTAAACATTTTTTGTCTGTTTATTTGCGAGAAAAACACCGGCAAAAATGAGCATACCTGCTAATATTTTATACGCAGATAATTCTTCGCCTAAAAAACCAATGGCCAATGCTGCCGCGAATAATGGTTGTGTGTAAATGTAGTTACCAGCAATGGCGGCACCTAAGTTTTTTATACCATAAATATTAAAGAGATAGGCGCAAAATGTTCCCGGTATAGCGATCATACCCAATGTAAAATATTCTTTACTGCTGTAATTTGCCCAGTTGATTGCAGAAAACTCATGCCAGCAAAACGGCAGTATAATAAAAAAGCCAACCGTAAAAACATTGCGAAGAACAGCAATAGGATTGTATTGAAGCATCAACGGTTTTACCAATACAAAATAGAAGGTGTAAGAAACCGCATTTAAAATAATTAGTAAATCACCTATCAATACATCGCCAGGATTACCAGATCGGTCCTTTGCGAGAATCAAAACCAATGCGCCGCCAATGCCCAAAGCCAGCCCAATTAATTTGTTATTGGTAAGTCTTTCTTTTAATACCCATGCTGCGATAAATGTAATAAGTATTGGCGTTATTAAAAGAAGTAGCGAAGCATGGATTGAATAAGTCATTGATAAGCCCTTAATAAATGCAAGTTGGTTTATCGCTATTCCTGCTATAGCGCATAGAAAAAACTTACCCCAATCCTTTTTTTCTATTCGCTTCTTCTGCTTATTAAAAATATAGAGTATCCAAAGTAAAATGGAGGTAACCCCAACCCTTATTAAGTTTAAACCAAATGGTTTTATAAAGCCACCACTTATTAAATATTTCACCGTCGTAAAATTTAATGCAAAAAATATATTGGTCACTAAAAGAGCTACGTGGGCTTTTGTTTTTGTTGTCAATAGTAGATATTTAAATCAGGGCAAAAATAAAAAGAACGTTTCACAATCAACTTACGAATAATGCATACCTGTTTAAAGTCAATTATTAGCAGCTTCCGCAATTGTATTTATTTGCCTTTACCTTTGCAGCCGAATTAAAAATATTATGAGCGAACAACATTTATCTGAGCAGGAAATTATAAGAAGAGAGAAACTGGCAGAACTTTTAAAAGTAGGAATAGACCCGTACCCTGCAGCATTGTATCCGGTAAATACATCTGCGGCAGCCATTAAAGAAAATTACAAGGGCGAAGAAAACAAAGCAGACTTTGCAGATGTGTGTGTGGCAGGTAGAATAATGAGTGTGCGTGATATGGGCAAAGCAAATTTTGCTGTGTTGCAAGATGGAAGTGGTAAAATACAATTCTACATTAAACAGGATGAAATTTGCCCCGGCGAAGATAAAAGCATGTACACAAACGTGTGGAAGAAGTTAATTGATATTGGCGATTTTATTGGCATTAAAGGATATGTTTTTACAACTAAAACCGGTGAGACATCTATACATATAACGGAGTTTACCATATTAAGTAAAGCACTTCGTCCGTTACCAATAGTAAAAGAAAAAGATGGCGAATCGTTTGATGAAGTGACAGACCCTGAGTTCCGTTACCGCCAACGTTACGCAGATTTAATTGTGAACCCCGCAGTGAAAGAAGTGTTCATGAAGCGAACAAAAATGATGAATGCTATTCGTGCTTTCTTAAATGATCATGGAGCTTTGGAAGTTGATACACCAGTTTTGCAAAGTATTCCTGGAGGTGCAGCGGCAAGGCCTTTTACCACACACCATAATGCATTAGATGTACCGATGTACATGCGTATTGCAAATGAGCTTTATCTTAAAAGGTTGATCGTTGGCGGGTTTGAGTGGGTGTATGAATTTAGCAGAAACTTTCGCAACGAAGGAATGGACCGTACACACAACCCTGAATTTACTGTGCTGGAATTTTACACTGCCTACAAAGATTACGAATGGATGATGGATACGACTGAGCAGTTGCTAGAAAAAACTGCCATTGCTACAAACGGTGTTGCAACTGTACAAGCTGGTGAAAATGAAATAAGTTTTAAAGCGCCGTACAAACGCATCACTATGTATGATGCTATAAAAGAACATACAGGTTTTGATATATCTGAAATGGATGAAGAGGGAATTAGAAATGTTTGTGTTCAATTAAAAATAAATGCTGATGCAAAATGGGGCAAAGGAAAATTGATAGATGAAATATTTGGTAGCAAATGCGAGCACCATTACATACAGCCAACTTTTATTACTGATTATCCGGTAGAGATGAGTCCGCTTACAAAAAAGCACCGTAGCAAACCCGGCTTGGTAGAGCGCTTTGAGTTGATGATAAATGGAAAAGAAATTGCCAATGCATACAGTGAGTTAAACGACCCGATAGAACAGCGGGAACGTTTTGAAGAACAAATAAAACTGATGGAGCGTGGCGATGATGAAGCGATGTTTATTGACCATGATTTTTTACGAGCATTGGAATATGGTATGCCACCTACAAGCGGTATTGGCTTTGGGATTGACAGGCTTTGTATGTTGCTAACAAGACAGGTTTCTATACAGGATGTGTTGTTGTTTCCAATGATGCGCCCTGAGAAAATGGATTAAGGGTTAAACCACAAAGGCGCAAAGCTGAGGAAGGTTCACGAAGAGCTATTAAATTCTGAGTAAATCTGCGTAATCTGTGAGCCAATAATTTTGATTTCTATAAAATCTATTGCTCTCCTCTATGAAGAGTCCTGAGAAGATGGATTAATACTTAAGCGCAAAGAGTGGAGTATTTAAAGAATATTTTATATAAAGCCCCGAAATGAATAAGGGCTTTATATATTTTATGGAATAGCTTTATTTTAAATCAAGTGTTATCAATTTTACATTTACAGGAACACCTGCGGCAGTGCCTACACTTTGAACTTGCCCTACACCCTGCGCATAATATGTATCTCCCGATAATGGATTGGGGCCCGATCTTTCTAAATGTACTACTAATACATTCTTAAAAGTAAAACCATCCAAAACATACACTGGAATTTTATTTTTCATAGTATAAGTATACGTATCGCTGCCATTTGTACCGCCGACCCAGCTTTCATTAATATTTCTTGCAGCATCTAAAACTAATAATTGAGGCTTGTTTGTTGAAGCTGTTAAGATGTTGTAATATTTGTCGCCCTCCTGCCT
>JBBREY010000107.1:0-7093 GCA_038225275.1 Chitinophagales bacterium
AAAATAAAAAACTATGCGGTTAAAATGGGTGCAAATAACTTAACCGATAAATCTTATTTTACACGCAGAACAGATGAGTATCCAGGTCCGGGAATTATACCTTCTGTTGGCAGGAGTTTTTACATTGGAGTAAGTGCCACATTTTAAAAATACCTTGATCAATAATTGATCTTTTAAAAAGTTGAAATAAAAAAGCCCGTTATCTAAAAATAACGGGCTTTAAACATTGCTTTAATATTTAATTGCAAACACAACCTTGCATTACTGCACATGAACTACCCGGCGTACAGTTTGTTGCTTTTGGGCAACCTTTTGAACATGATACGGGGGTCTCTTTTGTTGGTTGGCTATTATCTGCAAATACTACTGTTGAGGTTATAAGCGTTAGAGCCAATACACCTGTTACTAATTTTTTCATTTTTTTATATTTAAAGTTTAAAATTATTATTTTCTATTTTCTACTATACCAAATTTGGGGGATGGAAAAGCGATGATAGATTTTTAATAATTCTGTTATCATTAAGTGTAAAATATTCTTGTTTTGAAAAAATACGAATTGAAGGTTCTAAATAAATCTTGGGTACTTGTAACCATGCAGTAAGCGCACAGGCAAGAAAAGGATTGCAATCTTTCTTCTCACTGCTATTTTTTTGATGTTGTTTTTTATTCCCACAATTAACCTCACAATTTGCACCTATCATGTTATTAGGATTGCTAACTACAGGCTGCACCATCACAAAAACTAAAATAAAAACTAATATAGAAGCAAATAATTTCAAGACATAAATTTAATGCAATAGTAGGAGGATGGTTTTTTAAACTGCGTACTTTAACAAAAAAATCAGAACTGCAGGCAAACGTCAAAGCTTGAAATTATAACCCACAAACCATAAGGCAGGAGTAACTTATAATAATATCTTCTCTTTACTTTTTGGCGCAGTAATGATCGTTATCAAAAGAGCAATTCCACCTAATACTGCGCAAATAACAAAACCCCATTTTAACCCAAGCGCCTGAGATATTGTACCCATCAGTAAAGGACCAATCATGTCTCCCAACTCTTTAAAGGAACCTGCTACACCCATTGTTGCTCCCATTTCATTTTCTTTTGCCAGCTTACTTACTAATGCATCGGAGTTCGTCCAAACAACTCCAATACCTAAGCCTGCTACTATACAGGTAACAATTAAAAATGTGCCTGTTACAAATGGAATAGCTGCTGTTGAAAAAACTGATAACATCATACCCAAACGAAGTATCAAAACCTGATTGTATTTATCAGCCAACCAACCTGCAACAGGCTGTACCAATAAATAGGAAACCGTTGTTACCGAAAGCAGCAGTCCGGTATTAAACGCATCGTATCCTAAATCGTGAATGCGAACAGGTAAAAAGCCAAAGAGAATGCCGACAAAAAACATATTTATTACAATGATTAAAAACCATGGTGCAAGAGTTTTATTTTTAAATACTGCAAAAAGCGATTTAAAAGAAAAATCATCGTCATCATCATCAAAAGCAGCACTGCCTTTTTCTTTATCTGCAGGTAAAGTAAAAGCTAGCAACAAAGCAATAAAACCAATTCCTGCACAGGCATAAAAGATACCCGCAAAATTTGTTTTCATAACTATTGCACCACCAATAATAGGGCTTACAACATAACCTAATCCTTTAATAGCATTGTAAATACCGAAAGCTTTTCCTTTATTGTCTTTGTACAAAGTACCCACCATTGCAAGTGACACAGCCGACAATGACGCTCCGCCCAACCCTTGTAAAAAACGAACGACAATTAAAAATTTTGGCGGAACAAAAGGATATAATAGAGAAGCTAGAATAAAAATAATTATACCAAAGTATAGCGCTTTCTTCATTCCTTTTTTATCTGCTAACCCACCAAACACAGGCTTGGCAATAATTTCAGCAAAATCGTACATGGCTATCAGCAAACCAATCATTGTTAAACCAATACCAACTTTCTCAGCATAAAAAGGAAGATTAACTGCAACTATGTGCGCACCGAAAGATGTGGCAAAGCCAAGAAACCCAAGTACAAAAGCCCATTTTAAAGATGTTTTCATTTAGGTAAAATATATTATTTTAATGATTTCTATTTTGTGATAAAATGTTTTTCCACATTTTTTTTAGCACACTAACCATATTTTTAAAACTGTTAGATGTTTCAATATGCCTAAAACTAAAATCAGCTATACTTCTTTTTATAAATTAAATTTTAAAAGAGTTGTCACATACAGTCCAATTGCCTCAAGCAAGTAAAATCTAAATTATTTTTATTGCTTTCACACCCTAATTTATTTATGCTTTTTATAAGAGAAACAATTCGATCGATGAATTTTTGTTTTCATCACCGTAGTGTGAAATTATGCAGGGTACGGGAAGCTTTCAATTTTATTTTTTGTTTTAGCATGCGGGAGTTTTCAATGTAATTGCCCGAAGTACCATACACAAAAAGACAGGTGCTGTTTTTAATTTTATTTATTACCTGTTTGTATATTTCAGGAGCGAGTGCCGGACAACCAAGGCTACGTCCAATAAACCCCTGTTGTTTTATCAAAGCTTCACTTACATAATCTGCACTGTGCACTACAATATCTCTTTCTTCCGCTTTGTCATTGTACCCAGCCTCATATCCTTTGAGTTTCATAGAAAAACCATGTGCGCCGGAGTAAGTAGCACCGGTAAGAAAAAATCCTATACTGCTTTTAAAACTCTCCGCTTCATTAGAAAAATACAGCGCCTGCGAAGTGCCAGAATTTTTACCGTGAGCAACATAAGTAACAAAAAGTAATTTGTAATTTTTTACATCTAAAACAAACAGCCTTTTCTTGGCAGAGCTGAGTGAAAAATCAATGATGCTCAATATACCAGGGTTAGCCAATAAACCTTTTGCTTTTAAACGGGTATATCCTATCATGGCATAATCAAATGCAACCCGCCCCAAGCCAAGTCTTCCTAATCGAAGGCTATCAAAAAGATCCTTATTAATGGGAGGTGTTTTTAGAGCCGTATCTAAAATAAGTTTAGATGCAGCAGCCTGCGCACTTACTGGAAAGATACGGGCAGTGCCTATTAATAAACAGCAGGTAAATAAGATGTAGAGAATACAATTTCGCATTAAAATGTAATAAGCCTTTAATTATATTGTTACTGAAAGTTTTCACTTTTAAAGTACGCATTAACCTTTACTAAAATGGTGCCATTAAGGAAGCGAGTATTTTTATATAAAGAAGAAAAATTACAATTCTTCAACCTCGGGGTAAGTACGCATCTACCGTAGAAATGATGCTAAGGCCTTTCTGCGGAATTTTATGATAGGGCAGTCTAAAAAGTGTTCAAATTATCATTCAGTCTAACGGTATAATTTCCCTTCGTTCCTCACCCCCGGTGCTTGCCTCACGCAACGTTCGCTTAAGACGATTTCATACTGATAATATATCATCAGTAATTGTTCTTAACAAAAAACAGAACAGAAAATTTGTTTCAACCCTCTACCCCCACCAAAATGCAGCAGCAATAATACAATACAAACCAATAAGTGCAAGACCTTCCAGCCAAATAGATTCCCCATCAAACACAATAAACGCTGTCACAATAACTGCAAGCGCAAGAGAAGCAAGCAACAACGGACTCAGCACAAAAGACAATACGGCACCACCAAGAAAAAAAGACAGCAATACTAAAAGTGGAAACAAACCAAGCGCCACCTGTAAAGAACTGTTTAAAATAACACTCACCGCATAGTCTGCTTTATTTTTTATAGCTAGCTGTATACCCACTAAGTTTTCAATGGCATTGCCTGCAATAGCCACCACCACAAGTCCTGCAAAAACATCATTAATCCCTAAAGATTTCATGGCTGGTTGTAGTGCTTCCACAAACCAGTCAGATACAAAAGCTGCACATACGCCGGCTCCTAAAAGCACACAAATGGTAATCGGCATGCTCCAGTTAACTTCATCAGTTTTTTCATCTTTTTCCCTTTCCGGCACTATGGCCTTATCACTTTTTATGGAGAAGGTTAGGCTCGCAACAAAAATAAGCAGCAGCACAATGGCTACCAATACATTTAAGGTGTTAATATGTCCGTCTGCTTTTGTGTGCAGGTAATGTGTTAAGGTAGGTACAGCAAGGGCTGCAAATGCGAGCAACATTAACACGACTATCATCTTTGGTGGTTCCGAAGCAAATTTTTGTGTACCGTTTTTTAAGCCCCCAAAAAAAAGCGCCAGACCAAAAACCAACAATGAATTTCCTAAAATAGATCCTACAAGTGCAGCCTGCACCACTGTATCCAGCCCCGCACGCAATGCAAAAATGCAAACAAAAAGTTCGGGCAAATTTCCGAGTGCAGATTGTAATATACCTGTTGCACCGGGCCCCAAGCGGCTACCCAGCTGCTCAGTTGTATGCCCCACTATCATTGCTACAAATACAAGCGCTATTGCACATAGCACAAATAAAATGATTGAATTAACATGTAGGTAAGTTGCAACTCCAGCCACAGCAGTCATTATCGCACCGCCGGCAATCAGCATTATATCTTTTTTATTCATGCATATGATTTTTGTAAGTTTTACAAATTACAAAAATCTCACGGTAATCATTTGCATAATTATAGTGCTATTTTACGATGAGATACTCAGGTGAATTCTTAAAAAAGATTGATAAAAAATATACAGCAACGCAGCCTGCGCAACGGCAGTATAGCGTTGCTGTATAACAAGAAGTTTATTGTTTTGCCTGGCTGCCCTTAGCCTTATCTGCTATTTTTTGAAGCGCCGTAAGAGAACTGTTCAAAAACGGATATTTCTCCAACGCCATTAAGTAATACTTTCTGGAATTTTCCATATCACCGGTGTTCATGTAAAACTCGCCCATCGAATCGTACGGGTTCGCTCCATCGGGATACAAGGCCATGTATTTTTCTAACATCATTTTGGCATTTTCATTGTCCTTTTTATCCAGCATATAGTAATAGGCTATGGTGTTGTACATAGCCGGCTGTTTTGGAAATTTGGCAATGTACTCCTGCGCTGCAACAAAACGCTCTTCAGGTGTGGCACGTGTTTGTACATAACGGTCGCCAATCATTTCACCATCAGGAAACATATTGTGCAGTTTAGCCCAAATCTCTCTGTTTTGTTCGGGCGTGTTCTTTTCATTCACAAGCGTAATAAAAAGTTTTTCTCCCTCTGTTTTATTTGCTGCAGTTTTTATAGCTCTTTCTGCATACATTTTTCTTGCTTCGCCACGGGTAAGGTTGCTCATAAAAGCAAGGGCAATTGTAAAATCAGGATCTAGTTTTAATGCTGCAGAAAAATCAGTAAAAGCCTGTTCAGATTCTGCATTCATCATGTGCGATGCACCACTATAGGCCAGTTCCTTTGCCTGTTTAGATTTGGTGGTCCATGTCATGGTTTTGTTTTGTGAAAATACATGCATAGAAAGAAAGAGCGTAATGAGCATAATGCATATGCTGCCTGTAATTTGTTTCATAATAAAGAGTTTATAAAATGAATAAAATAAAGAGCGGAGGCAGCTCAATTTTTTTACAGGAGAAAGAATTTTAAAGAGAAGACAAATATAAATTATTTTTATTATATCATCGTAAATAATTTTTAGTTTTCTGGGGTAAATATCGATACTTCAAGTAAGGCTTTTTGTTTTATTACAGGTTGATTGTATTATTAAAATATCTACACTTGAGTTAGATTCTGGTTTATTAAGATTGCAGGGAGTACTTACCTTTTATTACATTGCCATTTTAATGCTCACATTGTGTAATACGGCAAAATTTACAGATTTAGCAATAAAGCATAATTCGTTCGCTTTGTTATGCAATAGTTTTGCATTTTCCATCATAGAAACGTCCGTAACGGTTACTATGGGGTTTAAGGTAACTTCTGTAAAACGGCCACCGCCATTTGTAGTTTCCATCATAATGCCTGTTGCATTATCAACGTAGTCAATTACAATCACTTTTGCTTCGGCACATAAATGCAAATACCAAAGCATATGGCAAGATGAAAGAGAGGCAACCAACAGTTCTTCTGGATTGTATTTTGATTTGTCGCCAAGAAATGCGGGATCAGACGAAGCCAAGATTTCGTGCTTACCGGCTACAATAATTGAATGGCTTCTTTCATATGCTTTGTAATTAGATGTACCGGTGCCTGTATTCCCCGTCCACCTTACCGTAAGGCTATAATCGTGTTGTCTCTTTATGCTCATTTTTTTAAGTTTTGGTCACCAAAATTCGTTATGCCTTATTGCAGAAATGATAGAAAGGGATTGTGCATTTACTTTCTGTAAGGCAAGTTACCATGTGGATTATTAAAAAATAAATTCAAATTATCGTTGGTATAAAAAGTATCACGTGTAACAACAACTAAGCAATGTTTTGCCCAAATAAAAACAACTAAACCCAAACCGTAAAATGAGGTTTTCGCCCTACCAATATTGCTTGTCCAAATTGGAAATTTGGTTTTTAAAACAGCATTTTATACTTATTGTTAACACACTTAAATATGCTAAGATGAGTAATAAAAAAACCAGTTTGATGATTGCCACAATCTTATGTTTTGTACTTGGTATAAACAGTCATGTTGTTTATGGAAAAAGTATACCTCCTGCATGTATAAAACTAGTGGCAGGATGTGTTGATGACAATGGCTGTTCAGATAGTACTGCCATAGCGAAGATAATTGGAGATGCAATTGAACTCGGTGCGCCTATTTACAATGCGGGTTTTCATATTGGTTGTTATCGTGTGTATGAATGGGCAGCTTATAAAATTGTTAGTGTGTATGGCAATAATTGCAAAGAAGTTGAAAAGATTTTAAAAGTAGCTATTGACAAATCTCACGGAGATTATTCTGATATTGAAAAAGCATGGCTCATGCGTGCTGCATTTGATAAAATTTTAGGTGAACCTACCACAACAGGAAACCCTGATAAACCTTCGCCTGAAAGAGAAAAACCAAAAAAGGGATAGGGAAGAAAAATCTTATTATTTTGTATAAAGCATCTCATTCCCCACCCAAAGATTATCTAATATGGTGCATTAGTAGCG
>JBBREY010000108.1:0-6997 GCA_038225275.1 Chitinophagales bacterium
CGATATATTATCTGATGTGGCCGCACAAATTACTGGTTCTGTTGGCTTGGCCGGTTCTGCAAATATTGGTGAGCAGTGCGCCATGTTTGAAGCTATACACGGTTCTGCACCGAGAGTTGCCAATCAAAACAGGGCAAATCCTTCTGGTCTTTTACAAGGCGCAGTAATGATGCTTAACCATATTGGGCAAGGCAACATTGCAGAAAAAGTGCAAAACGCTTGGCTTAAAACCATTGAGGACGGCATTCATACTTATGATATTTATAAAGAAGGTACAAGTAAACAAAAAGTGACTACCACAGAATTTGCAGATGCCGTAATTAACAACCTAGGGCACCAACCCTCCATTTTAACTGCAGTTAGCTACGATAAAAATGCTGCACTGATACTTCCAAAATACCAGCGCAAAGAAGCTAAAAATAAAATCTTGGTAGGTGTAGATGTGTTTGTACACTGGAGAGGAAGCAACCCCGATGAACTTGCAAAAATTATTAAAGAATTAGAAAATGAAGACGCTGAACTTACGATGATCACCAACCGGGGTATTAAAGTTTGGCCGGAGGGTTTTGAAGAAACATTTTGCACTGACCATTGGCGCTGTCGTTTTAAACCCACTGCTGACAAACCTTTTACTCAAAACCATATTCTTACATTATTGGGTAACGCATTAGCAAAAAATATTGATACCATAAAAACAGAAAATCTTTATTCATTTGATGGTAAACCTGGTTTTTCACTCGGGCAGGGTCAATAACAATTTGTAAATAAATAATATGAACATACAATTAATACAAGGCCAATTCAGCACACAGGAAGCTATAGATATCGTTACACAAATGATAGAGGTAAAAATAAAATTTCATGAGAATAAAATAAACAACACCCATGGCGAAGAAGCAACCAAGATGAGGGAAAAAAGAATTAAAGATTTACAACAAGACCTTAAGAAAGCAAGGGACTTTATAGAAAAACAGGGAGAAAATGTAACTCTACAAAGCGAAATAACACTAAACTAATATGAAACAACCAAAAAGTTTTAAACTAATTGACGGACAGTTTACACCCACTGAAGCCGGACAAGTGGTAAACGCACTTATCAGTAGCAAATTAAGTTTTCACTCCATGCAAAAATTTAGCAATGTTGAAAGGTTTGGAAAAGATGCCAATCAGTGCGAAAAACGAATGGCAGCATTAAAAAAATTAAAACTTTCAATAAAAAAAGTACTTGATGCAGCTGAGAAAAAAGGATTGAATGTAAAAATGGATGGGCTTATTGATATAACAATTATTGAATAAATACTTTTTACTAATTTTAGATTAAGTGTTAATGAAATAATGGATACTACAAATTTATTTTACAATCGGAAAGCTTTGTTAGTTACCAAACATAATAAAGACATCGTTATTTCTCCTATTTTAAAAGAGGCGCTTGGGCTAGATATTTCGGTAGCAACCAGGGTGAATACTGATGAGTTTGGAACATTTAGCGGTGAGATTGAAAGACCGGATACTCAATACAACACAGCTAAATTAAAAATTTTAAAAGCGTTTGAATTATATCCTGATGCAGAAATTGCCATCGCAAGTGAAGGTTCTTTTAATCCACATCCTGATTGTGCTTTTATTCCGCTAAACACAGAAATTATTTTGTTGATTGACAGAAAAAACCAATTGGAAATAAGTGCAAAATATCTGTCTCTTTCAGTGAGTGTAAAAGAAGAAACCGTTTTAACAATGGAGGAAGCCTGGGCTTTTGTTGAAAATCTTGGCTTTCCTCAAAATGGTATCATCTTAAAAGCAGGCAATAATAAAAATAATACGCCATATATTTTTAAAGATGCCACAACAATTTCTTGTTTAGAAGCTGCATTATTTTTTTTCTTCGATATTTCTGACGATGGAAAAATTACTTTACAAAGTGATATGCGGGCACATCTAAATCCTGTTCGCATGGAAAATATCAGACTGGCTGCAATAGAATTATTAAAAACGATCCAATCTGTTTGCCTGCATTGTAAAACACCGGGCTTTACTGTTAAAGAAGTTACCAAAGGGCTCCCTTGCAGTTTGTGCAACGCTCCAACAAGAAGCACTTTATTATATTTGTATGAATGTAAAAAATGTAAACAGCAGGAAGAAAAATTGTATCCTAATGGCAAACAATATGAAGACCCCGGGCTTTGTGACTACTGTAACCCTTAAATAATATGAATAATTATACAACAGAAACAGGAACTGATATTAACAAAGCTGCTGAGTTACTGATAAATGGGGAGTTGGTTGCAATACCTACAGAAACAGTTTATGGCCTGGCAGGTAATGCCTTAAGCGGAATCGTTGTAAAAAAAATATTTGAAGCAAAAGAAAGGCCTTTTAATAACCCGCTAATTGTACATATTTCGGGTATAGAAAAATTATCTTCCATTGTAAAAAATGTGCCTGACATTGCGCTCACATTACTCCAAACTTTTAGCCCGGGACCACTAACAATTATACTGCCTAAAAAAGATGTTATTCCAGATTTTGTTACTGCTAATTCCTCACATGTAGCTGTTCGCATTCCCAATCATGGCTTATGTCTTGATCTGTTAAAGAGACTTCCATTTCCTTTGGCAGCCCCAAGCGCCAACAGGTTTACCGGAATAAGCCCCACCGACCCGAGCCATGTGTTAAGTCAATTATCAGGAGAAATACCTTATATATTAGATGGTGGGCCTTGCAATAACGGCATCGAATCTACCATAGTTGGTTTTGAAGATGATACCATTTTGGTGTATCGTTTAGGTGCTATAACGATGGAAAAAATTCTGCAAATTCATCCCCATGTAAAACTTGCAAATGACCATAAGGTCATTCTTAGTCCGGGCATGATGAAACATCACTATGCACCAAAAACTCCGTTGGTATTAACTGAAAATATTGAAAGCACTATTCGCTTATACGACAATAAAAAAATCGCTGTGCTGTGTTTTAAAACCCCTGCTTTAAAATTATCTACAGCTTATGAGAAGGTACTTAGTGCAAATGGAAACCTTACAGAAGCCGCCGCCAACCTGTACAAAGCTTTGTATGAATTAGATAAAGAGAAACCGGATATTATCATAGCTGAAAAATTACCAAATATTGGCTTAGGACAATCTATAAACGACCGCTTAACGAGAGCTGCTGCAAAATGAACAAAAAACCTTTACTTATTAAAGATGCAACTATTGTAAATGAAGGCAACATTTTTGTTGCAGATATATTAATTGATAAAGAAATTATTGTACAAATAGGCAATATTAATGCAAGTGGAAATTACGAAATCATTAATGCTAAAGGCCTTCATCTTTTGCCGGGTGTAATAGATTCTCATGTTCATTTTAGAACGCCGGGATTAACTCATAAAGGAGATTTGCATTCAGAAACACGGGCCGCCATAGCCGGAGGTGTAACTTCTTTTATTGACATGCCCAATACAATACCCAATGTTTTAACGCAGGAAACCTTGGCTGATAAATTTGAGTTGGCAGCGCAACACTCATTTGCAAATTATTCATTTTACATGGGTATAAATACAACAAATTGGGACGAAGCTATGAAGACCGACCCATCAAAAATTTGTGCGCTAACAGATGATGGCTTGTATTTTTCAGGCAAAGATCAACTACTTGTTTCCAATGATTCCTACATGGAAAAAGTTTTTAAAGAATGCCCTATGCGCATTGCTATACACAGCGAAGATGAGGAAATAATTAACAGCGAACTTAATTTTGCAAGAGCAAAATATGGCGATAATATTCCGGCAGAAATGCACCCAAAAATACGAACGGAAGAAGCCTGTATAAGCTCAACAAAAAAAGCTATAGCCGTTGCTAAAAAATACAATACTCGTCTGCACATTTTACATTTATCTACAGCAAAAGAAGCAGCGCTTTTTGATAACACATTACCATTAAATGAAAAAAGAATTACATCAGAAGTTTGTGTTCATCATCTTTGGTTTTGCGATGAGGATTATAAAAGATTGGGCGCAAAAATAAAATGGAATCCTGCCATAAAAACTTCTGCTGATAGAGAGGGCTTATTGCATGCGCTCATAGAAGACAGAATTGACATAATAAGTACAGATCACGCTCCTCACCTATTGCAAGAAAAATCACTCTCTTATGAGAAAGCGCCCGGCGGTGCGCCAATGGTACAGCATTCTCTTGTGGCCATGTTAGAAATGGTTCATCTTAAAAAAATCTCTTTAGAAAAAGTTGTTCAAAAAATGTCGCACAACGTTGCGCAACTATATAATAGAGAAAGGCGAGGTTTTATAAAAGAAGGATATAAAGCAGATCTTGTTTTGGTTGATTTAAACGCAGCATGGAAAGTAGACAAAGCCAACATTTTATATAAATGCGGATGGTCACCTTTTGAAGCAATGTTGTTTCATTCAAAAATTGTAAAGACTATAATAAATGGTACTATTGTTTATGATAACGGAATTATATCTGAAAAAAAAGTAGGGCAGCCTTTAAAGTTTGGAATTTCTTAAAAGTTTTGGGTGGAATCAAAAGCTTAGTCTCCCGTCAAATATAGAGACAATCATTTATCTATCTTAATTATCATTACTATCTTCGAAGACCGATAGCTTTAAAAAAATCATATTCCCAAAGTATACTTTTAAAACATCGACACTTGTACGCTTAATCTATTTGCGGGAATGAACCATCCTAATAAAATCAAATATTATATTTTTTGAGGTTTTGGCAAAAATGTAAACGAAAATGTATTTGACCAAAACCGATTAGGGCTTTTATTAGGCTATCGTTTTTCTTCTAAAGTGAGAATAGAATGCGGCTTTTTAAATCAAATAGTCCAGTTGCCACGTGAAGTAGGTGGCAGAAACGTTTTTCAATATAACAATGGATTAATACTTTCATTAATTGTAAATGCCGATTTGTATAAAAAAAACGAATAACTTAAAATTTATATTTTGCCTTTGCATTCGTATTAAGTTACAACAATTCTCAACAAAAAATTTCCCCTGATTAATTAAAGTAGTATAAAAAATATTTATAAAATGTTCACTCTCCTTCGTACAAACTCCGACAACACCTATTCAAAAATCTCGTAAAACTTTTAGATGCAGATTTACAGGTGAGAGATGGAGAAGAACATGCGTTTTATGCGCAGTTCAATAAAATTGACAACATTAAAAATGCGGTGGTGGGTTTTATTGAAAATATACCTGTCGGTATTGGTGCATTTAGAAAATATGATGAAACCACGGTTGAAATAAAAAGAATGTATGTACAATCTGAATACAGAGGAAAAGGATATGCAGTTAATATTTTAAGTGAATTGGAAAAATGGGCAGTCGAGAATAAATATACCTCCGCTGTTTTAGAAACAGGTAGAAAGCAACCTGAAGCTATTGCCTTATACAAAAAAAACGATTATAAAATTATGCAGAGTTACGGGCAATATCTAAATGTAGAAAACAGTATTTGTATGATGAAAAAGATTAAATAATTAACTTGCTTCCATCATGGTATCCTTCCCAAATGCAAAAATTAATTTAGGCTTACATATCATCAGCAAAAGAGCTGATGGGTATCATAATTTAGAAACCATCTTTTACCCCGTTGCTGTAAAAGATGCTGTAGAAATTATAGAAAATAAAGACGCTTCAGCGGACGTAATTTTTTCTGCCACCGGCAATGCAATAAACGTGAACTACGATGATAACCTTTGTGTAAAAGCAGTTCGTCTGCTTAAAAGAGATTTCGAAATCCCTCCTTTAAAAACACATCTTCATAAAAATATTCCGATGGGTGCCGGTATGGGTGGTGGCTCTGCAGATGCATCAGCTATTCTATTACTACTCAACAAAAAATTTCAACTAAATATTTCAACTGAAAAATTAATTGAATATGCATTGTTGTTGGGCAGCGATTGTCCATTTTTTATTATAAACAAACCGTGCTTTGCAAGCGGTCGTGGCGAATTGTTGCAGGAAATAAACATCAATTTATCCGCTTACAAAATAATGATCGTTCACCCCGGCATACATGTAAATACAGGTGAAGCATTTGCCGGATTAAATACAGGCAACTTCTCCCCTGCCGGAGAATTAGCAGAACAAATAAAAATGGATATTATGCTTTGGAAGCATAACATAAAGAATGATTTTGAAGATTCGGTTTTTAAAAAGCATACCGCCATAAAAGAAATAAAAGAAAAATTATATAACGAAGGTGCAATTTACAGCGCCATGAGCGGCAGTGGCAGTACGGTTTTTGGAATATTTCCGTTAGAAAAAGATACCTCCAATATTAAATTTCCTTTACATTACTTTTGCCAATTGGTTTAAAGCTATATCTTTGGCGCATCAAGTTATCAACCATCATATCATTTTTTCTTGGCAATCATTTAGATCTGCTAAATCATCGAGGATAATTTCCCCTTGCCTTTCGTTTTAGCGGAAGGTTATTTCACCGACCCTTATTTTTAAAAACTTTTATTAAAAAATTACCATGAATCAAACTATTCATGCATCTACTGCAAGCGAACATTTTATAAATTTGGAAGAGAAATATGGCGCACACAACTATCATCCTTTACCCGTGGTTTTAAACAGAGGAAAAGGAATTCATGTGTGGGATGTAGATGATAAAATGTATTACGATTTTCTTAGCGGTTACTCCGCAGTAAACCAAGGGCACTGCCATCCTAAAATTATTAAAGCACTTACGGACCAGGCGCAAACACTTACGCTTACGTCAAGAGCATTTCATAATAATTTATTAGGCGAGTACGAAAAATATATTACCGACTATTTTGGATATGATAAAGTATTGCCCATGAACACGGGTGTAGAAGGTGGCGAAACGGCTATAAAATTAGCCAGACGTTGGGGCTATACTGTAAAAGGAATAGAGGCAAACAAAGCAAAAATTATTTTTGCAGCAGGCAACTTTTGGGGCAGAACATTAGCAGCCATCTCCTCTTCTACCGACCCAAGTAG
>JBBREY010000109.1:0-6956 GCA_038225275.1 Chitinophagales bacterium
GGCTATTTATATTCCTGTTTCATCAAATTAAAAAATCCTTTTGAAAATCAATTCAAAAGGATTTTTATAAAATTTTATTAGCAAGGTTATTAACCTAAATACGCTTTTAAGGCACCGCTGTATCTTGCTTTTTGCAATCGCTTTATTGCTCTTTCTTTAATCTGGCGAATACGTTCTTTTGTAAGATCATATTTGTGACCAATCTGTTCAATAGTCACCCCATTTTCGCCATCTAAACCAAAATATGCGTTAACTATTTCTG
The DNA here is from genome assembly GCA_038225275.1 of Chitinophagales bacterium. Taxonomy (GTDB): domain Bacteria; phylum Bacteroidota; class Bacteroidia; order Chitinophagales; family Chitinophagaceae; genus Ferruginibacter. The sequence goes on from JBBREY010000109.1 coordinate 263, forward strand.
CTTCTCTAGGGCTTAATGATTTAAGTACTCTGCGAATTTCATTCTTAAGTGAATCATGCATTACATCTTCGTCAGTTTCCGAACCACCTTTTAATAAATCTCCCATTGCCACATCTTCAGCTTCATGCACCGGTGCATCTAGCGAGGTATGACGTGTGTTGCTTTGGAAAATATTATTAATTTCTGTCTCACTCATTTCAAGCAATTCTGCTAATTCTTCAGTTGAAGGCTCACGCTCATGCTCCTGCTCAAAAGCCATGTAGGCTTTATTTGCTTTATTATAAGTTCCTATTTTATTTTGTGGTAAACGCACCAAACGACCCTGCTCCGCCAAAGCCTGTAAAATAGATTGACGTATCCACCAAACTGCGTAAGAAATAAATTTAAAACCTTTTGTCTCATCAAAACGCTGAGCAGCTTTTATTAAACCGAGGTTCCCTTCATTTATTAAATCTGACAGCGAAAGACCCTGGTGCTGGTACTGCTTTGCAACGGACACAACAAAACGTAAGTTAGCTTGCACAAGTTTATCTAGCGCACGCTGATCGCCCATTTTGATTTTTTGAGCAAGAATAGTTTCTTCCTCAGGTGTAATCATCGATATTTTAGAAATTTCCTGCAGATATTTTTCAACAGCTTGAGAATCACGGTTGGTTATCTGGGTTGCGATCTTTAATTGCCTCATTATATGATTTAAATTCTTTGGTGAAGTACCCTTACGTACAGAAATGCGAATGCAAAGTTACGGCATTTAGGTTGCCTTACAAAGAAAATTATGAAATAAATTTTGTTGTTTGAAGATTTATGTATATACAAATACCGTGCTAAAATATCTATGCGTTTTATTTACACCTTTAATGGTAACAAATAACTTGGTTTTCTTAAGGATATTTAAAAACATAAAAAATTTCTCTATTACTCATTCTGTTTTTTACATTTGCTGCATGATAGATTTACGCTCTGATACTTTTACCAAACCTTCACCAGATATGTTGAAGACAATGTTTGATGCCAAAGTTGGCGATGATGTTTTCGGCGAAGACCCGACAGTGAATGAATTAGAAAAATATTGTGCTGAACTTTTTGGCATGGAGGCTTCAGTATTTTGTCCAACCGGCACCATGACAAACCAGATAGCCATTAAATGCCACACACAACCCGGCGACGAAGTAATTTGTGATAAAGTAAGTCATGTATATATATATGAAGGTGGAGGAATTGCCTTTAATAGCGGCTGCCAGGTAAAAACAATAAATGGCATTAGAGGCCTAGTGACTGCAGATGATGTTGCTGCGTCCATCAATCCTGATGATGTACACAAAGCACATACTTCTTTGGTGGTTTTAGAAAATACAGGTAATCGTGGCGGTGGGAGTTGTTATGAAATAGATGACATTTTGCAAATAAAAAAAGTATGCACCGACCGTGGGCTGAAACTGCACTTGGATGGTGCAAGGTTGTTTAATGCACTTGTGGCTAAAAAGCAAAATCCAAAAAATTATGGAGAAATGTTTGATAGCATTTCAATTTGCCTGAGCAAAGGCTTAGGTACTCCTATTGGCAGTGTTTTATTAGGGAAAACTGATTTTATAAAAAAAGCAAGAAGAGTAAGAAAAGTAATGGGCGGTGGAATGCGGCAGGCTGGATATATTGCTGCTGCAGGGTTGTATGCTTTGCAAAACAATATTGAAAGACTTTCTGTAGATCACCACCACGCCAAGCAAATTGCAGAAGCACTGCTCCTTAAAGACTTTACCGGGAAAATGATGCCTGTAGAAACAAATATTGTAATATTTGAAGTACTAAGTGAGGGTTCCGCAGCAGAATTTTGCAGAAGAATAAAAGAATATGGTATTTTATGTTTACCAATTTCGGAGACTCAGGTTAGAATGGTGACGCATTTAGATGTGACCGGAGAAATGGTGAATCATGTTTTGGAAACTATAGCAGCCTTTTAAAACAAATTACACCCCTTGATTTTTTATTAATTAAAAAGCGTTTTATGTTTCCAGCAGTAAATCCCACAAAAACTAAATCATGGGAAAAGCTTATAGCCAATTATCAAAATAAAAAGAATATTAAGATTTCAAGTTTGTTTGAAAACGATAGCCTTCGATTTCAAAAATATTCTATTCAAACCGATCATATTTTGTTTGATTATTCAAAAAATATGGTTGATGATGAAATACTTTCCGATTTACTTAATCTGGCAAAAGAATGTAAACTTACAGATGCTATAAAAGCTATGTTCGAAGGTGAAAAAATTAATGAAACAGAAGATCGTGCAGTTATGCATACGGCGCTTCGTAATTTTTCTGGCGTTCCGGCGTATGTTGAAGGAAAAGATGTAATGCCTGAAATTAATGCAGTATTGGTACAGATGAAAAACTTTTGCGACGATATCCATTCCGGAAAATGGACTGGGCACACAGGAAAAAAAATAAAATATATTGTAAACATTGGTATTGGCGGAAGTGATTTGGGGCCGGTGATGGTAACGGAAGCATTAAAACCATATTGGGTAGAAGGAATACAGCCGTATTTTGTAAGCAATGTTGATGGAACGCATATTGCCGAAACATTTAAAAAGATCAATGCAGAAGAAACAGTTTTTTTAATAGCAAGTAAAACTTTTACCACGCAGGAAACCATGACCAATGCACATTCTGCAAGACAATGGTTTTTAGTAAATGGCGGTGATGAAAAAGGCATTCCCAAGCATTTTGTGGCATTAAGTACAAACAAAGAAGAGGTTGTAAAGTTTGGAATTGATGCAGCTAATATGTTTGTTTTTTGGGATTGGGTTGGCGGCCGTTACAGTTTATGGAGTGCGATAGGTTTAAGTATTGCTGTAACAATAGGCTATAATAATTTTGAAGCCTTGCTAAAAGGTGCACACGAAAGTGATCAACATTTTAAAACAACTTCTTTCGAAAAAAACATACCGGTATTGATGGCCCTTGTTGGCATTTGGTATAGAAATTTTTATGGAACTACCAGCGAAGTAATTCTACCTTACGATCAATACCTACATCGCTTTGCTGCTTATTTTCAACAGGGCAATATGGAAAGCAACGGTAAGCATGTTGATAGAAATGGAACTGTTACAGATTATAATACAGGTGGCGTAATTTGGGGTGAGCCAGGCACAAATGGCCAACATGCTTTTTACCAACTGTTACACCAAGGCACTGAATTAATACCGGCAGATTTTATTGCTGCCGCAAACAGTCATAATCCAATTGGAGACCACCAAATGAAATTGATGAGCAATTTCTTTGCACAAACTGAGGCTTTAATGAATGGATCTGCTAATGAAAACCCCTATCGTGTCTTTGAAGGCAATAGACCCAGCAATTCCTTTTTGATTGATGTTCTTACACCCTTTACGCTTGGGCAAATGATTGCTTTTTACGAGCACAAAATTTTTGTACAAGGCTTAATCTGGAACATTTATAGTTTTGATCAGTGGGGAGTTGAGCTAGGCAAAAAACTTGCAGTTAATATTCAAGAAGAGTTAGTAAACGAAGATGTTATTGCAAGCCATGACAGCAGTACAAATGGCTTAATTAATGCATTTAAGAAATTGAGAAAATAGTAACTTAGTAAAAAAATACAATAAAACAATTTACTTTTTTAACAATTTTTCTTTTTATTGGAATGGCGATGTATGCACAGGATAGTTCAATAAATCTAAAAAAAATAGAAACGTTTAAATTGCCTGATTTTCGCATAAAAAAAATCCCGTTTAAATATTCAGAGAGTTTGGGGACCGGTAATTTTTTAATAAACAAAAGGGATCTTAAACCCGGCATTGCGGTTCTCCCACTTGATAATATGCCTTGCTTTGTGCCTGATATTACTTTAGTTAGCAAAATGCCTAATCAACAATCTAATGGTTTGGCGGTGCGTATTCCCAATAAAATGCTTGTAGAGTCTAAATAAAAAACCTCCAAAAAAGTTTGGAGGTTTTTTATTGAATTTTTTTCTATCACCATTTATCTACTTCTTCTGTACTGCCATTATCTAACGGTGCTGCGGGTTCATCAGCAGGTGTTCCTTGTTCGACTGGCTTTTCCGCAATTTCTTCAGCATCTGCATTCATGGAAGGTGCAGCATCGCTTAAACTGACAACTCCTTGGTTTTGCTCATCACCTTCATATGGCGTGTCATGGTTGAAAGCATCAAAATCAAAATCAGGCATTAAATCTGTTTTTACATAGTCTACAGCTTCATTTAAACCTTTAATAAATTTGTTGAAGTCTTCTTTGTAAACAAAAATTTTATGACGGTCATACCCATCTGAGTCGAATCTCTTTCGGCTTTCGGTTATAGTCAGATAAAAATCACTGCCCCGTGTTTCTCTTACATCAAAAAAGTAAGTTCTGCGTTTGCCCGCTTTAATTCTTTTACTGTAAACACTTTCCTGTTTTCTGTCGTTATTCTCGTTTTGTTCGTACGCCACTGTAGTTATTTTGTTTTAAAATTAATTCGTAAAATATGTTGTTGACAAAGATAAAATTGTTTTTTAAATAGCAAAATTTATATGGATATAAAATATGTTATGCATTTTTTAATTTAAATTGTCAGTTTCCTGTTGTTTTTGATACATAGTAAAGTACATACCTTTTTTCGACATTAAACTGTCATGTGTACCCTCTTCTATGATTCTTCCATCATCCATCACCACAATTTTATCAAAATTAAATAATGAAAAGATACGGTGGGTTATTATTACGGCCGTCTTATCTTTTAAATAATTGTAAAGATTTCCAATAATTTCATTCTCTGTCCGTGCATCTACAGCACTTAAACAATCGTCGAACACAACTATTTCAGGTTTTTTTATCAGTGCCCTCGCAATTGAAATCCGTTGTTTTTGCCCGCCACTTAAAGTAACGCCACGCTCTCCTACAATGGTTTCAAACTTCTCATCAAAGCTGTTTATTTCATTGAAAATACTTGCTTGCTTTGCAGCCTCAAAAACTTCTGTATCAGATGCATTTTTTTCTCCAAACCTAATGTTGTTTTTTATGCTGTCGCTAAATAGAAAAACATCCTGAGGCACGTAACTTATTTGAGACCTTACAGATGCTGTTCGTAAGTTAATAATATTTTGTCGGTCGTACGCAACGCTGCCTGATTGCACATCATACATTCTTAACATTAATTGTGCTATGGTACTTTTACCGCAGCCGGTCTTACCAACTATAGCAATTTTTTCACCTTTATTTATATGTAATGAAAAATCTTTTATTGCATGAATACCTGTGTGAGGATAAATAAAATTGATATTTTGAAACGTAATATCTCCTTTTAATATCACCTCTTTTAAATGTTCATTGTCTTCAATAACAGGGGTAGTTAATAAAAATTCATTTATGCGTTTCTGAGATGCAACTGCCCGCTGTGTCATACTTGCTGTCCACCCAATTGCACTAACAGGAAATGTGAGCATCTGAATGTACAACACAAATTCTGCAATTTTACCAACGGACGCACCCGGTACATGATGCACAACATCAAGGCCTCCAACTAAAATTGTAATTAAAGTACTGAGACCAATAAGCAGCCCCATTGATGGAAAATAAATGGCTTCTGTTTTTGCAAGACTTAGTGCATTTTTCCGGTAAGACTCGCTGTTGACTTTAAAGAAATTGAGCATAGCCTTTTCTTGTACAAAAGATTTTATAACACGAATGCCTGAATAAGATTCCTGCGCATTTGTCGTAAGATCGCTTAACAAAGATTGTATGCGTTCACTCTTTTTATTAATGATAGTATTTACAAAATAAATGGCAAAAGCTAACAGCGGCAATGGCCCTAAAGCCAATAAAGTTAATTTAAGGTCTGACCTTACCATAAAATAAAGACTAAACCCAATGATAGCCGCAAGGTTTATAAAGTACATAATTGCAGGGCCAGTATACATTCTCACTCTGCTTACATCTTCCGAGATCCTATTCATTAAATCTCCAGTGCTATGTGTTTTATAAAAACCCGTATCTAACTTTTGATAATGTGAAAAAATTTCATTTTTCTGATCAAACTCAATGTGGCGGCTCATTACAATGATTGTCTGCCGCATTAAAAACATAAAAAAGCCGCTAATTAAAGCAATGACCATAAGAATTAATCCGGTGTATAATATTTTTGTTTGAAAAGTTTCATGGTTAAACCAATCGATAATTTTTCTCACGGTAAAATCATAATTAGCGAGCTGCGACGTATCTGTTGGGGCATTTTTCCCCTTTAATACAGTAACCACAGAATTTACCACGTAACCTGTTAACTGGGGCGATAAAATCCTGAAATAATTTGTAAGAATAACAAATAAGATTCCGAGAAAGAAAGAGTACTTATATTTTTTAAAATACTTATTGAGCGTAGAAAGCTGTGTCATGAATCGCAAAAATAATAAATTATGATGGCTTACAATATCTGGTTTTAGTAATAGTAACATTAAAATTTTGAATGTGTATATATTCTCGTTTTACTCAAATTTTTTATTTTATAAAAATTTTAAAAGCCCTTTGTTTTTAAAACCTGAAACCTTACTTTTGCAGCGGAGAGCTGGCAGAGTGGTCGATTGCGGCAGTCTTGAAAACTGTTGACTGTTACAGGTCCTGGGGTTCGAATCCCTAGCTCTCCGCTAAAACTTTCTTAAAACAATTCAAAAGCCTGTAAATCGTAG
>JBBREY010000110.1:0-6907 GCA_038225275.1 Chitinophagales bacterium
CTTCTGGTAGTTGCCCCAATAAGTGTAAAAGGATTTATATCGATCTGAATGCTTCTTGCGGCAGGGCCGCTGTCAATCATAATATCTATGCGATAATCTTCCATTGCCGCATACAAATACTCTTCCACTACATTACTTAAGCGATGAATTTCGTCTATGAATAACACATCGTTTGTTTCGAGGTTTGTAAGTAACCCCGCAAGGTCGCCTGGTTTTTCAATTACCGGACCACTCGTTTCTTTTATGCTTACACTTAATTCGTTGGCAACAATTCTGCTTAAAGTCGTTTTACCCAAACCTGGAGGGCCGTGAAATAAAATATGGTCTAAAGCTTCGCCACGTAATTTTGCGGCTTTTATAAAAATGCGTAAGTTTTCTATGGTTTGTGGTTGCCCTGCAAAATCTGCTATTTCACTTGGTCTTATGTTATTTTCAAATTCTTTTTCTACAGCACTCTGTTTATTAGCATCGCTGTTTAAATTGGGATTAGCCATATTGTAAAAATAGCGAAATATAAAATCTTCTAAAAAATCATCTACCTTAAAAGACTAAACCAACATGTGGCGCCTGCTATAAAGCCTTTTAAACCTATATATTGCCAGTAATAAAAGTAACAAAGTGTATTGTTGTGTTGAGATGATAAATTTGTAACACATGAAAAGAATTACCAGATATTGGATATGCCAAATAGGAGGTTGGGGTGGGTTACTCCTCCTTCAAATAATTATGGCTTATCAGTTTGCGCCCGAATCAATGCTAACCCCGGTTATAAAAAGAAACCTTTTTTTCTATTCATTGTTTGTAGATTTTGTTTGTTTTATTGCCGTTACGCACTTATTAAGATTGGTGCTAAAAAAAGTAAAGTGGATGAGTTTTTCACCGGAAAAAATCTTCATTACATTTTTGGCAGGGATTGTAATTACTGCACTATTGTCGTTCTACGGCTCTCAAATTTTATTGGAAATACCAAGCACTACTTTTGAAAAATATGAGATTAAAGAACGAAAAGACAGAGCTATATTATTAGAAAAAGATAACGGGGTTGCGGGAACTGCCTATTATTTGTATGAAAATAATGGCACACTCGATTCATCAAAATATACAGCTTTTATGAAAATAAAAAAAGCTACAGGATGGTACCGAGATAAAAATAACAACTGGAAATTTGAAGAGCAACGAAAAGGAAGAAATTTTGGAGGCATATTCGCAAGTGTTATACTTCTCTCAATTTGGCTTCTTATATATTTAGTTTGGCATTTTGTAGATAAAAACAGAAGAGACCAGCTTGACAAGCTTCGCCTGGAAGGCATGGTAAAATCTTTAGAATTAAAAACGATTAAATCTCATATAAATCCGCATTTTATTTTTAATGCGTTGAACAGCATAAGGGCTTTGGTTGATGAAAACCCTAGCAGAGCAAGAACTGCTATTACAGAGCTGAGTAACATCTTGCGCAGCAGCTTGCAGGCAGAAAAACAGGAAACCGTGCCTTTGCAACAAGAGCTTGATATTGTAAATGATTACCTGGCGCTCGAGCATATGCGCTTTGAAGAAAGACTAAAGATATCGCTTGATATAGACGAGGATACACTTACACAACCAATACCGCCAATGATGTTACAAACACTCGTTGAAAATGGAATAAAACATGGTATTAGCAGGCACGAAAAAGGTGGCGTTATCCAAATATCATCTCACTTTGTTGATGACCACCATGAACTTATAGTAACAAATACAGGTTGTTTAAAAACTACAGAAATTAAAAACTCTGTCGGCTTTGGCATTAAAAGCACACACGAAAGATTAAAATTATTATACAATAAAAAAGCGCACTTCGAAATTAAAAATATAGACAACAACATGGTAGAATCAAAGATTACAATGCCTGTTGCTGACATTCTATAGAATAAAAAATATACATTATGTACAAAGCTATTATTATAGATGATGAACGACTTGCCAGAAATGAACTAAAAAAACTTCTGAATGATTTTGCAGAAATAGAAATTATAGGTGAAGCTGCAAATGCAAAAGAAGGCATAGAACAAATCGAAAGCTTGATGCCTGATTTAATTTTTCTTGACATACAAATGCCCGGCAAAACCGGGTTTGATATGCTGCTTGAACTTGACAGGGCGCCACATGTAATTTTTACAACTGCTTACGATGAATTTGCCTTAAAAGCATTTGAAGTGAATGCATTGGATTATTTAATGAAGCCGGTGGAGCCGAAGCGCCTTGCTGACGCCTTGCATAAATTACAACTTGCAGAAGAGAAAGAAATATCTACCTCCTTAAGTGGCGTAAACAGAGGTATTTTAAGAGAACATGATCAGGTTTTTGTGAAAGATGGCGAACGCTGCTGGTTTGTAAAGCTATCTGAAGTGCGTCTGTTTGAAAGCGTAGGTAATTATGCCAAAGTGTTTTTCGGGGCAAACAAACCGCTTATCTTAAAATCATTGAATGCATTAGAAGAAAGGCTTGATGAGAAAGTATTTTTTAGAGCAAACAGAAAACACATTATCAATTTACGAATGATTGAAAAGGTAGAAACATTTTTTAACGGTGGGTTACTGATTGATATAAAAGGTGGTGAAAAAATTGAAGTGAGCAGGCGGCAGGCTGTGCGTTTTAAAGAGATGATGAGTTTGTAAAAGCATACTCAAAGCCCAAATTGAAATAATAAATTTATTCAACCATTGAAAATTGCTTTAACAAAGACTAAAATAAAATGAAGAAAATATATATAATCATCCCACTTATTCTTGCTGCTGTATTTTCATTTGCTCAACAGGCAGATAAAATAATTAGCACAGCGGAAGTTTTACGAATTGAAACTTTTCTTGCTGCTGATGATTTAAAAGGTAGAAGACCTGGCACACCAGAAATGGAAAAGGCTGCTGATTTTATTGCCAATGAATTTAAAAGCTCCGGCTTGAAATATTTGACAGGACTTAACAGCTACAAACAAAGTTTTACAAATATTCGTACAAAGCTCTTAAGTGCCAATGCAACAATAGATACAGAGAAAATTGATGAGGCGAATATAATAGCCATTACCACTGACTCTATCATAAAAATAAACGAATCATCTTCATTTAAAAAAATTGTAATTGGCAATACTGAAAATTTATTGCAGCGTGCAGATGCTATCATAAATGCAAAGACCAACCAACTAGTATTGGTAAACAGTTTTTTTATAAATGATTTTAAAAAGCTAAGACGCTACAAAAGAGATGGCGTGAAAACAGATTTTTCGGTAATATTTATTTTGACAAACAATGCGGCAGATAGATATGATATAGAGATTAAACATAAAATTACAGCAATCAATTATAGCAATGTTGTGGGCGTGCTGCCAGGCAAAAGCAAGAAGGATGAGATGGTTGTTTTTTCAGGGCATTACGATCATTTGGGTATAGGCAAACCAAATGCATTGGGCGATTCTATTTACAATGGCGCAAATGATGATGCAGCAGGCACCACAGCAGTGATGATGTTGGCTAACTATTTTGCTAAATTAAAAAACAACGAACGCTCTTTGGTTTTTGCAGCATTTACTGCTGAAGAAACCGGTGGGTTTGGTTCGCAATATTTTTCTAAGCAACTGGATGCAGACAAGGTGGTAGCAATGTTTAATTTGGAGATGATCGGTACAGAAAGTAAGTGGGGCAAGAACAGTGCATACATTACAGGTTTTGAAAAATCTGACTTTGGAAAAATATTGCAGAACAACTTAACAGGATCTGCTTTTCATTTTGAACCAGATCCCTACCCAAAAGAAAATTTATTTTACAGAAGCGACAATGCAACGCTTGCTGCAATTGGTGTACCGGCTCATACAATTTCTACTTCAAAAATGGACAACGAACCTACATACCATAAACAAACAGATGATATTGGTTCTATTGACATCGTTAATATGACTGAAATTATAAAAGCGATTGCATTAAGCAGCAAAACAATTGTAAGCGGTAAAGACACGCCAAGCAGAGTTGAGAAGAAATAAATTTTATTAGGAAACTTTTACGGGAACGCTGTGTATGGCGGATGCAATTTCTTTTATAAGAGTAGCATCTTTTTCTATTGCATTGCCAACAACAATTACATCGGCACCTGCTTTGCAATTTAGATACGCTTTTTCAGCTGTTGTAATTCCGCCGCCTACAATTAAAGGAATATCTATGCAAGACGCTACTTTTTGTATCATCGATTCCGAGATAGCTTTTTTTGCACCGCTACCAGCATCCATGTAAATTAATTTCATACCGAGCATTTCGCCTGCCATGGCCGTACACATGGCTATTTCATTTTTATCTGAAGGTAAAGGAGAAGCGTTGCTGATATAAGAAACGGTAGTAGGTGCGCCGCCGTCAATCACCATATACCCTGTTGACATAATTTCTAATCCGCTCTTTTTTACAAATGGCGCAGAAACCACATGCTGACCGATAAGCAACTCAGGATTTCTGCCGCTTATCAGACTTAGATACAGCAATGCATCTGCATAATTACTTATTTGTGACGGGCTTCCAGGAAATAGTATAACGGGAATATTACAATTGCGTTTAATCAGTTGTACACACTCATCCAAATAACTCGAGATAACCAAACTTCCACCAACTAAAAAATAATCAACTCGGGCATCTATAGATAGTTGAATCAACTCTTCTACACTATTATCATTTACTTTATCAGGATCGATTAGTACTGCAAATGATTTTTTGCTAAGGCTTTTACGATCTGTAAGTGACTGATAAATATTATTCAACATAAAACACTCTAGGTTTGATACAAAAATGCTTGTTTTTTTCTTATTATAGAAATATTAACCTCATAAATAATACCACCATTTAAATTTACTCTCAATTATAAGTAAATTTGAAAGCAATGATAGGCGATATTATATACGAAATAAAATACAAAACAGCCCGAAGCGGCGGTAAGGGCGGGCAAAATGTAAACAAGGTAGAAACCATGGTGGAAGGTTATTGGCATATAGAAAGTTCGGCATGTATGACTATTGAGGAAAAAATACTGATTACAGAAAAGCTTATAAATAAAATAAACAGCGAGGGTTTTTTATTGGTAAAAAGCCAAGCCGCCCGAACACAGCTTGCCAACAAAGCCGATGTACAAAAGAAAATATTGGCGCTTGTCACAAAATCATTACTTGTGCAAAAACCAAGAAAAGCTACTAAAATACCAAGGGCAGTTGTTAGAAAAAGACTAGAAACCAAAAAGAAAAATGCTGAGATAAAACAGGGTAGAAAAAAAACTTAGTAGCCATGAATAAGTTTTCTTTTTTGTTATTGACCATTATAATTTCAACCCATTGCATTGGGCAGAAAAAAGCATACAGCATTCCCATTATTTTTGATATTAATTGCAAGGGAGAAAATAATATTCTGAATAAAGATCTGTTGAATGATTTTGGTGAAAATTATACAATTACTAAACTAAAATACTACGTAAGTAATATAAAATTCGTAACCGGTGAAAAAAGAAATACCACCAACCAAGTTTATTTAATAGACGCCTCAAAGAAAAATCTTTTTTCGATAACAGTTCCGCCAAAAAACATTACGGGCATTTCTTTTTTACTAGGAGTTGACAGTACTTTGAATTGCAGTGGCGCACAAGATGGCGCATTAGATCCATTAAACGATATGTTTTGGACTTGGAACAACGGCTACATTTTTTTTAAAGTGGAAGGAACTGCAGATGTATCAAAGGCAGATCTGCATAGAATTGAACACCATATTGGCGGTTATAAAGGGAGCAACAAAACAATGAGAGAAATCTATTTACCAATAAATAACAAAGCCCTATTAAAAAATAAAACACTTGTCGTGGAACTTAATATTGATAAATATTGGAACGGTATAAACAAATTAAAATTTGCTGAACAACCTGTAATAGCTGTACCGGGTTTACAGGCAAAAAATGCAGCTAATAATTTTAATGATATGTTTTCTATAAAAAATAATAAATAAATACTTGTTGATTGAAGTTTAAAGTAACCATATATTTTTTCTTATTTGTTGTAGGTGCATTGTTATTAATAAGCGCAGGCAAGCAATTATACAACCCAACCCCATTATCGTTTTCAGTCCCAAAAGGGTTCCCCGTACCACCAACAAATATTTTTACAAAAAATAAATTAACGCAACAAGGTTTTGACCTTGGCAAAAAAATGTTTTATGATGCACACCTTAGTAAGGATGGCGAAGTAAGTTGTGCAAGTTGCCACCAACAATTTGCCGCATTTGCAACTTACGATCATGATCTTAGCCATGGCGTAAACAACAGTTTCAGCAACAGAAATGCTCCTGCACTTATAAACCTCGCATGGATGAAAGAATGGCATTGGGATGGTAGTATCAACCATTTGGAAATGCAACCACTATCGCCATTAAGCGCAGTGAATGAAATGGGTGAAAAACTGGATACCGTTATTTTTAAATTAAAAGCAGATACAGCATACAGAAACATGTTTAAAGCCGCATTTGGCGATGCCAACATTACGACAGAAAGAATGTTGAAAGCTTTTGCACAGTTTACGGGTAGCCTGGTGAGTTCAGACAGTAAATACGACAAAGTAAAAAGGGGGGAAGCCACTTTTATTTTACCTGAGCAAAAAGGGTACGAAATTTTTAAAGCAAATTGTAATACTTGCCACAAAGAACCTTTGTTTACTGACAATAGTTTTCGCAATAATGGTATTGCATTAAACCGTTTTAATGATGTGGGTAGACAGACCATAACACAGGAAAGAAGAGATTCGTTAAAATTTAAAGTCCCTACACTTCGTAACATCGCACTCACATTACCTTATATGCATGATGGGCAAATAAACAGTCTAGAAAAAGTTATTGATCATTATACAACGTTAGATACAAGCCTG
>JBBREY010000111.1:0-6899 GCA_038225275.1 Chitinophagales bacterium
ATGTTTTCGGCTCATAAAATCGCCGTCTACATAATAGAGCAATTCGTCGCTATCAATATTGCTGTGGTTGTATGGCGCAGGAATAGAGAGCGGATGATAATCGTATTTGCGAGGCACAAATGAGCAGATAACAAAAGCATCTGTTTCGAAAGTCTGGTGCACAGGTGGCGGTTGGTGAACACGACCGGTGATGGGTTCAAAATCGTGTATAGAAAAGGCGAACGGATAGCAACAACCATCCCACCCGATTACATCAAAAGGATGTGTGCCATAATGAATGCCATACAACATTCCCTGCTTTTTTGTTTTGATGATGAAGTCGCCCTTTTCATCATGAGTTTGCAAATTTTCGGGTGTGCGAATATCTCTTTCACAATATGGAGAGTGCTCCATTAATTGTCCGTATTTGCTCAAATATCTTTTTGGATAGCGAATAGGTGCATGAGACTCTACAATGAATAAACGGTTTATTTCAGTATCAAAATGCATCTGGTAAATACAGCCTCGTGGCACAACTAAATAGTCTCCATACGCAAAAGATATTTCTCCGTAGCAGGTAAGCAATTTACCGGTACCCTCGTGTATAAAAATCACTTCATCGCTATCCGCATTTTTAAAAAAATAATCGGTCATGCTTTTTTGCGGTGCAGCTAAAACAATGTGGCAGTCGCTGTTTACAAGCACTGCTTTGCGACTGTCTAAATAATCCGCTTCAGGCTTTATCTTAAATCCTTCCAAGCTTCTGTGCTTCAGCATGTGTTCTTCTGCTATCTTTGGTGACACATCAATTGGGTCATCGCACTTTACAATTAGCGTAGGTGCATAAGTATGATATAACAAAGAATAATCGTTAGAGAAACCTTCGGTTGAAAATAATTGTTCAGAATACAAGGAGCCATCGGGCTTGCGAAATTGTGTATGACGTTTATGTGGAATACTGCCAAGTTTGTGATAGTGGGGCATAAATAAAAATTACGAATTACGAATGTTTTATTACGAATTTGTTTCTTCAAATTTACATTTTAAAAACTAAAAGTTTTGACAAGAATAGGATTGATATCTGATACGCATGGCTGGCTGGATGAAGTAGTTTATGAGCATTTTAAAAACTGCGATGAGGTTTGGCATGTGGGGGATTTTGGAGGAGCCCCTCCAATCCTCCCCGGAGGGGAGGGACATGTCGAAGATCGTATAGGAGATCGATTAAAAGACAAGGAGAGTTATGGTGATATTTTTGTTCATCAGTTTGAAAAACTATTTGGCAGAAAAATAATTTTTAGAGGTGTGTATGGTAATATTGATTCTCCAGCTTTGAGGATGCATTATCCTGAGAAATTATTTTTTGCGTGTGAGGAAGTCAATGTTTTTATGCAGCATATCGGCGGTTATCCAGGCAGGTATTCAAAGGGAGTGAAAGAGGATATCATTGAACATAAATCGAGTTTGTTTATCAGCGGACATTCGCACATTTTAAAAATTATGTACGATCAAAAATTACATTGTCTGCATATAAACCCCGGCGCTGCGGGCAAACAAGGTTGGCATAAAATACGAACAATAGTTCGATTCGCTGTAGATAAAAAAGAGATTGAAGATTGTGAGGTAATAGAGCTGGGAGAAAGAGGGAAATTGAATTACGAATAATAAATTACGAATTACGAATTGTAGTCACTCTAAACAAATACTATGGAAGATAAACGAATAGATGAGTACATTTTAAATGCTCAACCTTTTGCGCAGCCTATTCTCAGCCACTTGAGAAAGTTGGTTCACTTGGCATGTGATGATGTGAAAGAAACAATAAAATGGGGAATGCCTTTTATGGAATATAAAGGCCCGTTATGTAACATGGCAGCATTTAAAGCACATTGTACATTTGGTTTTTGGAAGGCAGCATTAATGGAAAATTCCGGCGAATTGGCAAAAAATCAAAACAATGCTATGGGTCATCTTGGCAGAATAACTTCGTTAAAAGATTTACCTGCAGACAAAGAAATTATTGCGCTTATTAAAGAAGCAGTGCGGATAAATGACAAAGGTTTAAAGGCTGTATCAAAAGAAAAAAATACTAAAACCGTTGAAATTGCTACCCCAGATTATTTCATAAAAGAACTAAAGAAAAATAAAAAAGCATTTAATATTTTTGAAGCATTCGCACCCTCTCACCGAAAAGAATATAATAGTTGGATAATGGATGCTAAAACCGAAATCACCAGAAACAAGCGCATAGCGCAAGCTATTGAATTGATTGAAAATGGCAAAGGCAGAAACTGGAAATATGAAAGTTGATTATTTAATTTTCGGGGATAATTTTGGGAATCTACAAAATGTTGAAAGCCCACGTAACTCGTAACTCGTAATTAAAATCACTTTCCCCCATTCGCAGTCAGATCTGCTTTACAGTTTGCATCCAAAACCGGTATTGGTCCGCTTAACAATACACCTCCCATCACAGTTGTTTGTGTTGAATAATACATAAGGCAAGATGAGTTGTTGCAATGAGACATATGCGCTGCATCTTCATGAGAAGTTACCATCGATGTACCCAAATTTGTAAGCCCAAGTAAATGTCCAAATTCATGATCAAGAACAGTAGTTTCTAATTTTGTTCGAGTAGTTTGGTTAACTCCGCCAGAATTATTTGTAACAGTTGGACCAAATATTACGAGAGAAGTATTTCTATATGCAGCTCCTAAAATATTTGCTGTCGTAAAGGGCGCATCTAGATAAACGACATAAACGCTCAACACATTTCCATTAGTAAATTGCGTGCGATTTGCTTTTTCAAGCGCACTTATATCTTCGATACTGAAAACCGTTTTGCCAGATGCCGCAATAGGCGATTGCGAAAAAGTAATGCCACCTGGTTTATTTACAAGCGCATTTAAAAAATTGGTTAGATTGGTTAATGATGCCGCATCAGGCGCAAAGCCCGGCATATATTGTAACTGCACATTTATGGATGTGTAAGTTCCCGCACTTAAAAATTCTTTTGCTGAAGCACCAACAGATTTTGTGTTTAAATTGTTTTTAGCAGTTGCAACAGTATCTTTCTTTGAACATTGCGAAAACAGAACAACTGAAAACAAAAGCGGAACTATATATTTTTTCATAGTGGTATTTATTTGAACTTACTATTTTTCTACAATTTCAGATTTAAAAAAAGCCAGCATGTTAATAGCTGACCTTTTAAAATTTATTTAACTTATTATGGCTTTATTTAGTCTCTATCCTCCTTTTCACAATTCACATCTCACCATTCACTACTCAAGCCAATCCGCAATAAAAACATTTGTATCTCTAGTACCACCATTGTTTCTGTTACTACTAAAAACTATTTTTTTACCATTGCTGCTAAACATAGGGAATGCATCAAAACCTTTATCTCTCGATATTTTCTGAACATTTTTTCCGTCCAAATCTGCCAGGTACATATTAAAAGGAAAGCCTCTTTTGTATTCGTGATTACTGCAAAAAATAAAATGTTTACCATCGGGCGTAAAGTTGGGTGCCCAATTTGCCTGTTCTAAATCTGTAACCTGGTGTGGGTTGCTACCATCGGCGTTGGCAATCCAAACTTCCATGTGCGTAGGTGCTACAAGGTTTTCTGCAATCAATTCTTTGTATTCTTTTATTTCATCTGTTGTAGTTGGACGGCTTGCACGCCATATAATTTTCGTACCATCGGGGCTAAACCATGCACCGCCATCGTAACCTAATGTATTCGTAATACGCTTTACATTATTGCCATTTAAATCCATTGTATACAAATCCAAATCGCCGTCACGCATAGAAGTAAAAACCATTTTATCACCCTTCGGTGAAATGGTAGCTTCTGCGTCATAGCCTTTGGTATTGGTCAATTGCTTTATAATTTTACCATTAAGATCTACCTGAAAAATATCCATGCTTTCATAAATTGGCCAGATGTATTTATTGCCATATTTAGATCTGTCGGGCACTGGTGGGCATTCATTACTTGCCAAATGTGTGGATGCATAAATAATAGATTTTCCATCAGGATAAAAATATGCGCAGGTTGTTCTTCCCGTTCCTGTACTTACTAGTTTTGGTTCAAATTTTTCTGAAGCTTTCGTTGGCACCTTCCCCATCCATATCTGGTCGCACATAATACCATTTTTAGGATCCGTTCTTTGAAACACCAGGTATTTTCCGTCTTTACTTAAATAAGCTTCCGCATTGTCGCCGCCAAATGTAAGTTGGCGCACATTTGCAAAATGTGTTTCGCCGGGAAAATGTACAGTGTCACTAAAAGGCTGTACAGTATGTAAGAATGTATTTTCTTTAAATAGACCCGTCAAAAAAAACAACGGTAAAAAGGATACGGAAAGTAAATATTTCATCTTTTAAAACTTTATACAAATGTAACCTACTCGTTTTGCGGCTTTGTCAAAGATTTGTAAACTAACCATTGAAAACTTTATTTTTGTACTACAACCCGTCTACATGAAGTACATATTACAGTTATTATTTTTAGTCATATTATTTTCCTGCAACAGCAATAACAGCGGGCAGGCTGACAATTCAACCGTTGTTACTACATCCAAAGAAGATGTTTTAAAAGAAGCAACAAAAAAATATCCTGATTCTATCGTACTTATTCAAAACCTTGCAGCATATTATTTAGATATGCAGAATTACGATGCTGCTTTATCTACCATTAATAAAGCCATTGCAAAAGACAGCAACAATGCAGAGTTGCGTGATAATGAATCCATCATTTTCGCAGAAAAAGGAGATACAGCAAGTGCAATTAAAAGTCTTGAAAAAGCCGTGGACAAACTTGCAGCGCCACAATATATTATCAGCCTCGGCGCATTGTATGCGCAATCAAAAAACCCTCAGGCGCTTGCCATGGCAGATGCATTGTTGTATGCCAACAAAGCAGGGGCCGAAAAAGAAGCCTATTTTATAAAAGGTTTGTACTATAGTTACAACAACGAAAAAGAAAAAGCCATTCCTTTTTTTGATAAATGTATCAGCATAAATTATACATTTATGGATGCCTATTTAGAAAAAGGAATTGCACTATACGATTTAAAAAAATATAGCGAAGCCGCCACAGTATTGCAAAAGGCAGTAATGGTGCAAAACAATTATGACAAAGGCTATTATTACCTTGGCCGTTGCTTTGAAAAATTGAATAATAAAGAAGATGCCATCCAGGCTTATCAAATGGCGCTTACTTACGATCCAAATTATGAGGAAGCAAAAGATGCATTGAGCAGGCTGCAATAGCAATCATAAATTTGGAAAATCTGAAAATTTTTTCTAATCACTACATAGCTTTAAATTGCAAAGATCCATCAACTCCTAACTCATAACTCATAACTCATAACTCATAACTCATAACTCATAACTCATAACTCATAACTCATAACTCATAACTCCAACCCATGCCACTTATCGCTCCTTCTCTCCTCTCTGCAAATTTTTTGAACCTGCAACAAGATTGCGAAATGCTTAACAATAGTGCTGCAGATTGGTTTCACATAGATATTATGGACGGAACATTTGTGCCCAATATCAGTTTTGGGCCCATGGTTACAAAGTTTATTACCAGCACGACAAAAAAATATTGCGATGTGCATTTAATGATTGAACGTCCTGAAAATTATGCAGAAGCATTTAGAGATGCTGGTGCCAGCAATCTTACAGTACATTTAGAAGCATGCCCACACTTGCATCGAAACATTCAGCAAATAAAAATGCTTGGCATGCATGTAGGCGTTGCCATCAATCCGCACACACCTGTAACCGCATTAGCAGATATTTTAGCAGATATAGATGTTGTTTGTATGATGAGTGTAAACCCCGGTTTTGGCGGCCAGTCTTTTATACCGCACACGCTTGAAAAAATAAAACAACTTCGCAAAATGATAGATGAGCAAAATCTATCTGTAAAAATTGAAGTAGATGGCGGCGTTACCCTACAAAATGCAAAAAGTATTGTAGATGCAGGCGCACATGTACTTGTAGCAGGCAACACCGTTTTTAAAGCCATTGATAAAATAGGAATGATAGGTGCTTTAAAAGGCGTTAGTTGAAAATAGATTTGGTGCGGTCGCCGGTGTAAAATCTCTTCGGCTTTTGTCCGGGCTGTCTGTAGTAGAGCCGCTGCAGAAATTACAACAAGGCAGGTTTTATTATTAGCGGCAGCTACTACTGCCCATCCCGCCGCTCGTCAGCCAAAAATCATTTTTCAACTTTTTTTAATTACACTAAACAAAGAAGCTCCAACCCTGTTTAAACAAACAGATTCAGAGCTTCACAAATAAAACCAACAAAAAGCAATTTTTGAGGTGTTGCTTTTTTCATCATTTTTTCCTTTTTCATCATTTCCTCTTTTTTCATCATCTCATCCTTCTTAATCATTTCTTCTTTCTTCATCATCTCATCTTTTTTCATCATTTCCTTTTTCGTTTTGGCAACTTCTTTTTTAGAAACTTTCTTTTTCATCATTTTCTCTGCTATTGGCTTTTCTGTCATTGGCTTTTCCATTTGGGCATAAGATGCTGTTGTAATACAACCAGCAAGTAGCATTGTAGCTACAATAGTTTTGATTGGTTTCATAATTTATATTTTTTTACTGGTACGGTATAAATAAAATCTACTTACATCTCATTTTTTAATTTTTAACCGCTTACATTTTAATCTTACACGTAACTTAATATTTACGCATTTATGAAATCACTTACATTAAAATTTAATTAATTTCAATACCTAAACTATTTATAATGGATCAGGAAATTATTAATCTTTACGACGAATACACGCACAAACCTTTAACCCGAAAAGAATTTATTAAACGCCTTACAGTACTTACAGGCGGCACTGCTGCTGCGTTATCAGTTTTACCCCTAATAGAATTAAATTAT
>JBBREY010000112.1:0-6865 GCA_038225275.1 Chitinophagales bacterium
ACCACGCCCTGAGGCTATTTTAGATGGTTTTATGAAAGTGCAGGAGCTTGTGCATGCTGAAGGTTTAAGAAGAAGAGAAAGCGAGCAATATAAGGATCTCATGAACAGTTATGGGATACAATAAAATTATCGAGTTTATAATTTCTATATAAAAATGGCATTAACCAACGAAATAGTACAACAAAAACTTACGGAGAAATTTGGAGAGCAACTCACGTATTGGGATCAACCTTACGGTATGTTGACCTTTGTTGCAGAAAAAGATATCAATATAAAAGTATTGCAGTTTTTGTTTGATGATGAGGAATTGAAATTTCGTTTTCTTACAGATTTGCAAGCAGTTCATTATCCTGATAATAAAGGTGCAGAATTAGCAGTAGTATATCATTTACACAATTTGATAGATAATATTCGTATTCGTTTTAAGGTATTCACAGATATTCAGAAGCCAGATGTTTTTACGGCAACAGGTGTGTACGAATCTGCGAATTTTATGGAGAGAGAAACTTATGATTTTTACGGGGTTAATTTTGTTGGGCATCCAAATTTGATTCGCATATTAAATGTAGATGAGATGGATTATTTTCCAATGAGAAAAGAATTTCCGTTAGAAGACCAGACTAGAATTGATAAAGATGATGAAATGTTTGGAAGGTAAAATTTGATAAATTATTTATGAGCGATCACATATTATTACCAGAAGGAAGTTTAGAAAAGCAAACAACCACGCTTAACCTTGGTCCTACCCATCCTGCAACCCACGGCGTTTTTCAGAATATCCTTGAAATGGATGGCGAAAGAATTTTGAAAGCAACTTCAACCGTTGGTTACATTCACAGGGCATTTGAAAAGATTGCAGAGCGTAGACCTTTATACCAAATTACACCACTTACAGATCGTTTAAACTATTGCTCATCACCCATAAACAATATGGGATGGCATATTACCTGCGAAAAATTATTAGGCTTAAAATTGCCAAAGCGTGTAGATTATTTGCGAGTGATCATTATGGAGCTTGCCCGTATAAGCGATCACCTTATTTGCAGTTCCATTATGGGTGTGGATACAGGTGCTTTTACAGGTTTCCTTTATGTGATGCAATACCGTGAATTGATTTATGAAATTTATGAGGAAGTTTGCGGTAGCAGGCTCACAACTAACATTGGAAGAATTGGTGGTTTTGAAAGAAACTTCACAGCTAAAGCATTTGAAAAATTAGAAAAATTCTTAGCTGAATATCCAAAAACATTAAAAGAATTTGAAAACCTTTTAACACGCAACAGAATATTTATTGACAGAACAACTGGTGTTGGTCCAATATCGGCTGAGCGTGCTTTAAATTACGGTTTTACTGGTCCAAATTTGCGTGCATCTGGTGTAGATTATGATGTACGTGTTCACACCCCATACAGCAGTTACGAAGATTTTAATTTTAGTGTACCTGTAGGTACCACCGGCGATTGTTATGATCGTTTTTTAGTACGTAATCAGGAGATGTGGCAGAGTATAGAAATCATAAAACAGGCTTATCAAAAAGTGCAGGAATTTAAAGGTGCCGAAGCAGATGTTTATCATGCAGATGCACCATCATATTATCTTCCGGAAAAGAAGGACGTTTATACAAAAATGGAAGCGCTGATTTACCATTTTAAAATAGTAATGGGCGAAACGGAAATGCCGGTTGGCGAAGTGTACTCATCAGTTGAAGGTGGTAATGGTGAACTTGGTTTTTATTTAATTAGCGATGGTGGTAGAACACCATACAGATTGCATTTCCGCAGACCATGTTTTATTTATTACCAGGCATATCCTGAGTTGATAAAAGACAGCATGTTAAGCGATGCTATTATTACCATGAGTAGTTTGAATTTGATTGCAGGAGAATTGGATGCATAAATAATTATGAATTAAGAATGTTGAATTATGAATATTGAGTTTTCTAAAGAACAATTAAATACTGTAGCAGAGATTATTTCACGCTATCCCGAAGGCAAACAAAAAAGTGCATTGCTGCCTGTGTTACACATTGCGCAGGATCATTTTGACGGATGGTTAGATGTGCCGGTGATGGATTATGTGGCGACGTTGTTAAGCATCGAGCCGATAGAAGTGTATGAAGTAGCTAGTTTTTACAGCATGTACAATTTAAAACCTGTAGGTAAATATGTTTTTGAAGTTTGTCACACTGGTCCATGTATGATAAATGGTAGTGATGATATTACAGATTACATAAAACAAAAATTGAACATAATAGTTGGTGAAACAACTGCTGATAAAATGTTCACCTTAAAAACGGTTGAGTGCTTAGGTGCTTGTGGCTATGCGCCGATGATGCAGTTGGGGCAAAACTATAGAGAGCATCTAACAAAAGAAAAAGTTGATGCAATAATTGAGGAATGTAGAAATAATGTTGTCAGGAACAATTAAGAAACGAATCGACAGGATTAAAAAAAAGGCAATTCCCAATACATAAAAATTACGCCTTGGCGAATTTATAAATATGAGTAAAAAATTATTATTAGCAAAAGCAAATGTACCTGGTATTCGTACTTACGAAGTGTACAGACGTGAGGGCGGCTATGCAAGTGTGGAGAAGGCGCTTAAAATGAAGACGGAAGATATTGTGGAAGAAGTGAAAAAAAGTGGCTTGCGTGGTAGAGGTGGCGCCGGTTTTCCTACAGGGTTAAAATGGAGTTTTATTGCCAAGCCTGAAGGTGTGCCAAGGCATTTGGTAGTGAATGCAGATGAGAGTGAACCTGGAACTTTTAAAGACAGGTATTTGATGGAATTTATTCCGCATATTTTACTGGAAGGCATGATTGTTTCATCTTATGCGCTAGGTAGTAATGTGAGCTATATTTATATAAGGGGTGAATACGCATGGATCACAAATATTTTGGAAGATGCCATTGCGGAAGCAAGACAAAACGGGTGGCTGGGTAAAAATATACAAGGCAGCGGATTTGATTGTGAAATTTATGTTCAGCGTGGTGCAGGTGCGTATATCTGCGGAGAAGAAACTGCATTAATTGAAAGCCTAGAAGGTAAGCGTGGCAACCCTAGAATTAAACCGCCATTCCCAGCAGTGAAAGGTGTATGGGAAAGACCGACAGTTGTAAACAATGTAGAAACGATTGCGGCAGTTGTACCAATCATAAACGATGGTGGCGAAGAATATGCAAAAATTGGAATTGGAAAAAGTACAGGAACAAAATTAATATCAGCATGTGGTAATATTAATAAGCCTGGTATTTATGAAATAGATATGACGATTTCTGTAGAAGAATTTATTTACAGCGATGAATATTGTGGCGGTATTGCAAATGGTAAAAGATTGAAAGCCTGTATTCCAGGTGGTTCGTCTGTACCAATTTTACCGGCAAATTTATTATTGACAACTGCCAAAGGTGAAAAGCGTTTAATGAATTACGAGAGCTTGAGCGATGGTGGTTTTGCAACAGGAAGTATGATGGGTAGTGGTGGTTTTGTGGTGTTGGACGAAGACCAGTGTATTGTGAGAAATACATATACACTTGCACGTTTTTATCGCCACGAAAGCTGCGGGCAATGCAGTCCATGCAGAGAAGGAACAGGCTGGATGGAAAAG
Organism: Chitinophagales bacterium; assembly: GCA_038225275.1. Lineage (GTDB taxonomy): Bacteria > Bacteroidota > Bacteroidia > Chitinophagales > Chitinophagaceae > Ferruginibacter. The sequence continues at coordinate 3,608 of JBBREY010000112.1, forward strand.
ATTCTTCAAAAAATAGAGACCGGAAAAGGAGAAATGAAGGATATAGATTTATTGTGGGATATTCAAGGAAAGATAGAAGGAAATACCATTTGTCCTTTGGGAGATGCTGCAGCTTGGCCTGTAGCCGCTGCCATCAGACATTTTAGAGATGAGTTTGAGTGGCATATTACGAACCCTGAATTATGCCTTACAGAAAATTATGGTTTGAGACATTATGCAGATGAAATTCATGTTCCGGTAACGGTTTAAAATATTTTATACCAACGCTGCTAAACCCAAATCATTTTAGCGTCTTAAGGTGTAAGAAAATAATATAATATGGCGGAAGAAATAAAAAAATCAACCTTTACAGTTACCGTAGATAATATTACGCTTGAAGTTGCACCGGGCACAACTGTGTTAAATGCTGCACGTATGATCGGTGGTGATGTTACGCCGCCGGCAATGTGTTATTACAGCAAGCTGGAAGGTAGTGGTGGTAAATGCAGAACATGCCTGGTAGAAGTAGCAGCAGGTTCAACAGCAGACCCACGGCCTATGCCAAAGCTGGTGGCAAGTTGCCGCACAACGGTAATGGATGGTATGATCGTAAAGAATATAACCAGCGAAAAAGTACAGGATGCACGTGCCGGTGTGGTAGAATTTTTACTGGTAAATCATCCACTAGATTGTCCTATTTGTGACCAGGCAGGTGAGTGTCATTTACAGGATTTAGGATACGACCATGGCCGTGCAGGGACACGTTACCAATTTGCAAGAAGAACTTTTGTTAGAGAAGATATTGGTCCTTACATACAATTGCACATGACGAGGTGTATACTTTGTTATCGTTGTACTTATGTGGCAGACCAAATAACTGATAAGAGAGTCCACGGTATTGTTGATAGGGGTGACCATGCAGCTATTTCAACTTATATTTCAAAAGCGGTAGAAAATGATTTTAGTGGAAACATGATTGATGTGTGTCCTGTTGGAGCATTGACAGATAAAACTTTTAGATTTAAAAATAGGGTGTGGTTTACAAAACCCGTGGATGCGCATCGCAACTGCGAAAACCCAAAATGTTGTGGTAAAGCTACGTTGTGGCTTAGAGGCAATGAAGTATTTAGAGTAACAGCTCGTAAAGATGAGTGGGGAGAAGTGCAAAGTTTTGACGGAAAACCAGGTTGGATTTGCAATACTTGTAGGTTTGATAAAAAAGAAACAGCGGATTGGACAATTGAAGGCGTGACTACTATCAGCAGACATTCTGTAATTGGTGCTAATAAATATAAAGTATTAGAGAAACCCCAAGAAACAATGACTAAAGTAATGAGTGGAAGAAATCCGAAATTATTAATGGATATTCATTCAATTAGTGAAGTAAATAGAGCAGGGTTGGAGCTAAGCGAAATAGACGGGCCTGCACACTCCACCGATTTTAAGAATATGCCGGATGTAAAAGAATTTGGTAACCAATAAAAAGTATGATAACTGTTGAGCAAATAAATTTATTGAAAGATGTTATTGTGCAAACAATGCAACCCGAGAAAATATATCTTTTTGGAAGCTATGCCAATGGCACACCTAATGAACACAGCGATTTGGATATCTTAATTGAAGTAAAGCATACGGATGTCCCCCATTTAAAACGAAATATTGATGTATGGACTGAAATGGATAAAACCAGAAAATTAATTTTTCCAAAAGATATTTTTGTCTATACTACAAGCGAAGTAAACGAATGGAGGGATGTGAAAAATTCTTTTATAAATTTAGCTTTAAGTAAATCTAAATCTTTGTATGAAAGAAATTGAAAAAAAGAAAATTTTGCATTGGATGAAATTTGCAAATGAAGATTTACAAATGGCAAATGATTTAATGAAATCTGAGTTCCCAATTTTTCGTGGAGTTTGTTTTGATTGTCAACAAAGTGTAGAGAAGAATTTGAAAGCTTATATGTTGTATTTCAATCAAGAAATTGTGAAAACACATGATTTAGCATATTTAGTTCAATTACTATTCCCTTTCGATAACAATATTGAAATTTACGCTTTGAAATGCAAAAGTCTTATCAACTACGCAGTTATTCAACGCTATCCTGATGATTTTATAGACTTAACAAAAGAAGATGCTGTAGATTCGATACAAATCGCTACCGAAATCGAAAAATATATCACCCAAAAAGTTGTACTCTAATATATGTTCCTATCCATCGAATTAGCAACCATCATTGAAAAACTAGTACTCATCGTAATAGTTGTAATGGGCTCATTGGTTGTAGCCATGTACACAACATTTGCAGAGCGTAAAGTTGCTGGTTGGTTGCAGGATAGGCCTGGACCTAACAGAGCTGGTCCGTTTGGCATGTTTCAACCACTAGCAGATGGATTAAAACTTTTTTTTAAGGAAGAAATTATCCCCAACTTTTCATCGAAAGCGTTATTTGTTATGGGGCCTGCGTTGGCAATGATGACGGCTATTATGACGAGTGCGGTTATTCCGTGGGGAGACAAAGTGGTTTTGTTTGACCGTGAAATTTCTCTTCAAATTGCAGATATAAATATTGGAATTCTATACGTTTTTGGCGTGGTTAGTTTAGGTGTTTATGGGATTATGATTGGTGCATGGGCTAGTAACAACAAGTATTCGTTAATGGGCGGCTTGCGTGCAGCTTCACAAATTATCAGTTATGAGCTGGCAATGGGTATTTCTCTAATAGCATTGCTGATGTTTACTGGCACGCTAAGTTTAAAAGAAATGGTAGTGCAACAGCAAGCAGGACATTGGAATGTTATTTACCAGCCCTTAGGCTTTTTAATTTTTATTATTTGTGCATTTGCAGAATGTAACCGAACACCTTTCGACCTTGCAGAAGCAGAGAGTGAATTAATCGGCGGTTACCATACAGAATATTCTTCTATGAAACTGGGTTTTTATCTTTTTGCAGAATACATAAATATGTTTATTAGCAGCGCAGTAATGGCAAGTCTTTATTTTGGTGGATATGATGTGCCGTTCTTTAACGAGGCTGCTCACGCAGATATGGGGAATTGGTTGGCTTTGATTGGACTTGGCGCATTCCTAATAAAGATTGTGATTTTTATTTTCATATTTATGTGGGTGAGGTGGACGATCCCAAGATTTCGTTATGATCAGTTGATGCACTTAGGATGGAGAATATTAATTCCATTAGCATTGTTTAATATGCTTGCAACAGGCGGGGCGATATTATATTTTGGAAAATAAAAGTTTAAAAGAAAATAATAATCGTAATTA
>JBBREY010000113.1:0-6833 GCA_038225275.1 Chitinophagales bacterium
AAAAATCTATCAGCCATAAGCCGGATTCTGTTTTGCTGTAAAATTAATTACAACAAAGGCTGTCATTTATCTGGCTGCAACATTACTGTTACAATCTTGCTGCCTACCCTCCACTGTGCATTGTTGCCAATGCAGCAAACGAGCCGCCTGCCTGCCTTTCAGCACCAGCGGTATATGTGGCATTACAGCATGCAAAGTTTACCCATCCTTTATGTTACCATTAAGGACTGTGAGCTCTTACCTCACATTTTCACCCTTATCTACCTTGCGGCAGACGGTTATTTTCTGTGGCACTCTTTCTTTCCCGAAAAATCGGGAAGCCGGCAGTTAACCGGTGCATTGCCCTACGCTGTCCGGACTTTCCTCTCCGCATAAATACGGAGCGACAGCCGGCTGATAGAAATACAAAAATATGGTTGTTTTTATTCTTGCACCAAATTGCTTTGGGGCTTTCGGCATTTAATCTACTTTCATCTTTCGTCGCGGCTGTCCGCAGTACTCCTCACTACTCCGCCTTCGGCGTATTCGTTGTGGGGTACTGCTTCCCATCCGCCAGCCCTTCAGCAATAAATCTTTTTTCTACAATTAAAAACAACAACCAACTTTATTAACTTAGCCGCATGAATACCTATGCAGAAGAAAATTATCTCAAGGCATTGTTTAACATCAGCAACGAAAATGGTGAAGTCACCGTGCAGGAATTAAGCATTGAATTAAAAATAAAAATGCCTTCTGTAAATAGCATGATTAAAAAACTGGCAGAAAAAAAATTGGTATTATACGAAAGTTATAAACCATTAAAATTATCTGAAAAAGGTAAGAAAGCTGCTGGACTTATCATTCGTAAACACCGGTTAACCGAAATGTATTTGGTAGATAAAATGGGGTTTGGGTGGGAACAGGTGCACGAAATTGCTGAACAGGTTGAGCACCTTCAATCGCCCGTTTTTTTCGATAAAATGGATGAGTTGTTAGGCTTTCCAAACGTAGATCCCCATGGCTCGCCAATACCTGATAAAAACGGAAAAATACATTGGATAGAATTTAAAAAGCTGAGCGATTGCAAACCAGGCGACAAAGTAAAGCTTGCTGCTGTCACACATTCTTCAGAGGAATTTTTAAAATTCTTAAATTCAAAAGGACTTTACCTTGGGCTTATTGTAAAAGTATTAGCTACAGAAACATTTGATGGAACTGTAACAGTTTCCTACGCAAAAAAAACAAACGAAATGTTGAGTAAAATTGTGGCAGAAAAATTATTGACCGAAAAAGTTTAAACAAATTGAAATACCGCTATTTAAAAAATATCTCAGTCGCACCGTAACCATACAAATGATGAAACTGGTTCACAAAAGATTTTACTTCTTTTTTAAGTTTCAATATATCATGTATTTCGTTTCGTAAAATTCCTTCACCAACACCATGTATTACAATCAGGGTTGCCTGTTTATGTGCAATAGCAAGCTCATAATATTTTTCAAAATTGTTTAACTGAGTCGTCAGTATTTCAAAGTTATTTAATTGCTGCCAATGGTCTGTTAGCTTTTCGATATGCAAATCAATTACTGAACGGGCAGGCGATAAATTCTCTCGTATTTTATCTGCATTGTAAACCCTAAATCCGGCGTTCCCAAGCCTACTCATGTCTACTTTCTCATCATCAATTCTATCAGGATAATGGGTAAAAAGTTCGTAACGAAAAGAAGCCTCGTTTTTTTTCTGCGTTTCTTCTATTTTATTAAACAACTGCTTGCTTCTTAATTTATAAAAAACTTCATGCCCTGCAGCCTTCTTTTTATCAGGATGTATCAAAGAAAAATCAAATTCAAATTTTGGTCCATCACCCATATCTTCAAAACTTACATCATGTAAATAAAACTCAGAAAGCCCGCTGATGCTAGCCTTTAGGCTAAAAGAACTTTCGCCGTTAAAAACAAGGTCATATGTAAAATCGTACCCTTCTTCGTTTTGGTTGATGAGGTAAATTTTTAATTTCTCTACTACATCATCATCAAAAATATCTTTATCAAACACAGGCAAAAAGCTAAGAAAAACCCCATCCCCTACTTTCTTTCGAGGAGCTGTTTTTTCACGTTTTATATTGTCAACATAGATGACTTTTTTTTCAACCAGCTTTTTTTTCGAAAACATTTTAAAATATGGAAAATCAATCTGGTCCATATAGGCGGGAAACTTTACGCCACGCACTTCAATCATCACCATTTTTTCGTTCATTAACTCTACCACTTTCCCCTCCTCATCTGTAGCAAGTACCAAAATCTTATCGCCCACTTCGTATTTCATCGTTGTTGTTCTTTTAAAATATTACGGCGCAAAGTTAATTTACTTTGCGCCGTTTCTTTTAAATCAAAATTAAAATTAAATCGAATCGCCTGCCAACTTACTCTTTTTGTAGCCGTATAAAAAATATACTACTAGTCCTATCCCTAACCAACCACCAAACCAAAGCCAGTTGGCAAGCGTCATGCCGGTGAGCAGGTAAAGACATGATGAAACGCCTAATAACGGAATAAGAGAATAATTTTTTAAAAAGGCGAATATGGCAAGAAAAATCATCATTAACCAGAAAATAATTACGGAAACCTTCATTGTTCTGCTTTGCTCGGTATTTTCATTTGAAATAAAATTTTGTACAAAAGAAACTTTATCTGAAGATGCGTTTCTTACAGCTAAAGAATCTTGTAGGACTTTAAAAGATGCGTCGCCGTTAATATCTGAAGCTATTTGCTTTTCTAAAGCATTGGCTACTACATTTGTATCAAATGTATTAGCCGGTATAATATTTGCCAAAGCTTCTGTTCTTTTCTCACTACTAAAATTGAATTTATTTGGAAAGTAGGACTGAGCAAATATTGCAATGATGGCAATTGAACCGAAAACAATTATGGGGAAAATAATTTTACCATTAATGTAGGGCAAATTAAATTTCCCAGGTTGTTTTTCTTTTCTTGGAATGAGCAATACACCACCACAAACTAATACAAACGCAAACAAAGTTGCAATACTCGTAAAATCCAGCACAAAAGTTTTATCTGTAAATAAAATAGGAACGCCCACGACAAGACCAGTAACAACAGTAGCAAAAGATGGTGTCTGAAACTTCTTGTGTATTCTTTGAAAAGCGGGTGGCAATAATCCGTCACGGCTCATGCTCATCCATATACGTGGTTGGCCCATCTGAAATACCAGCAACACACTTGTCATGGCTACTACGGCTACAATAGATACTAAAAACTGCATCCAGCCTACGTTTAAGTTTTGCGATTCAAAAATAAATGCGAGTGGATCGCCAACGCCATCGAAGTTTTTGTAGTTAACAGCACCAGATAAAACAAGGGTTAATAAAATATAAATAACTGTACAAATTACCAGCGAATAAATCATACTGCGTGGCAAATCACGTTGAGGGTTTTTACTTTCTTCTGCCATTACACTTACTGCATCAAAACCTATGTACGCAAAAAATACACTTGCCACTGCAGCCATTACGCCACTAAAACCATTTGGCATAAAAGATTTTACGTTATCTGTATTTGCAGGTAGCCAATTACTTGTAAGCCCATTGTGTAATACCAAATATCCACCAACAGCAATGATTAAGAAGACTACAGCCAACTTTAAAATTACCATTACATTACTAAAATTTCGGCTTTCTTTTACACCACGGTAAACCAAATAAGTAATCAGTAAATTAATAACTAATGCAGGTAAATCGAATATTATTTTTAATGAACCAATAGTTGGCGAATTATTCCAGGCAGCTAGCATATCTTCCTTTAAAGAACCACCTTCAATGGCATGTTTTGCCTCCATGTAACTAGTACTTAAATAAGCAGGGAAATGAATACCACATTTATCTAAAAAAGAGGTAAAATAATCACTCCAACTATAGGCTACATAAATATTCCCAATGGAATATTCCATAATGAGTGCCCAGCCAATTATCCATGCGAACAATTCTCCAAAACTTGCGTAGGCATAAGTGTATGCACTACCGGCAACTGGTATGCGACTTGCAAATTCAGAATAACAAAATGCAGTAAACGCACAGGCAACGGCGGTAATAATAAACAATACTATAACGCCGGGGCCACCACTAAAAACAGCAAAACCTAAACTACTAAAACTACCTGCACCTAATATGGCCGCAATGCCAAAAAATGTAAGATCTTTTAGGCTAAGTACTCGTTTTAAACCGCCGCCGCCATGGCTATCATCGGCACCTTCAGCTAATATGCTTGAAATATTTTTTCTTCTGAATAAAGAATTACTCATGTATGGTTTAGTTTAGAGAAAGTAAAATAAGTAAAAAAATGGAAAGCATATGAGCGTTAATGAAATCGTAAATAAAATTAACCACAAAGACGCCAAGAAATTACGATTTTAAAAATTTGCTTTTAAATAAATTTTATCAACTTTATTAAACAAAGCAGAAATCGTTCGTATGTGAAATGAAACAGTCAATTGATTAAAAGCATAACACCTACAAAGCTGAATATAAAATTACTGCTTAACTAGCGGCGGTGGACTGAGCGATGTGCCCTGCAATGCGAAGCATATTGCGGGTACGGAACAGCGAAGGAGACCGAACTAAAGCTGCAAAGTGAACAAATGTAAACCGCACCAAAAAATGAAAGATTATTTTTCTCGCATCATTAAATCTGCAGCCAGTTTTCTAAGTTCATTTTTGCGGGAATCTAAAACGGCCACATCATCTAAATGTTTGAGGGCAATATTGTAATATTTATCTTTTAATTCTGCTGACCAGTCGTCAGCTTTGCAGTCTTTGTATATCTGTAAAACTTTTTCAACTTTATCGGTAGGATTATTTTTAATTAAACTATCCAACTCAATGTTTGCTGCCGGCGTGCAAAACTCACGGGCATGAATTAATAAAAATGTTTTTTTATTTGCAATGATATCGCCACCCTGTTGTTTGCCCGTTTTACTTGCATCGCCAAACGCATCTAAATAATCATCCTGTACTTGAAAAGCAATACCGAGGTTTTTCCCAAACTCATACAAATGATTTTGATTTCCTAAACCGGCACCGCCAAGCACTGCGCCCATTTGCAAACTTGCAGCTACTAAAACAGATGTTTTAAGTGTGATCATATTTACATAATCGTCAAAACTTACATCGTGTAAATTCTCAAAATCCATATCCAATTGCTGCCCTTCGCAAACTTCTTTAGCAGTTTTATTAAATATCTGAATACTTCGTGGAAGATACGTTGGACTAATTCTGCCAAGGTTTTCATAAGCTGTTACAAACATTACATCGCCGGCAAGCAACGCAGTGTTATCGCCGTATTTATGGTGTACAGTTTGCATTCCTCTTCGCAAAGGTGCTTTGTCCATAATATCATCGTGTATCAAACTAAAGTTGTGAAACAACTCTATTGAAGCGCCTGCATGGTATGCGTCATCATTAACTGGTGAAAACAATTCATTAGCCAAATAAACGCAAACAGGTCTAATTCTTTTTCCTTTTATACCTAGTATGTATTGAGCAGGATCGTATAATGTGGGCGTGTGTGTAGGGAAATGTCTTACATTAAATCTTTCTTCAAACTGGGCAGATAATTCCTGAAATGAATGCATGAATTTGGCATAACCGCTGTTGCGCTAAGATGCAAAAGCATTTAATGTGTGAAGCGTCTTAGCGCCTTTAAAACTAATTCACTTGTGGAAGCATATAAATTTTGGCCCCACAATTTTAAAACAATGATAGTACAAACTTATTTACCCAAGCAACGCAAAGGGGAAAAGAAGTATTACCGTATTGATACGGCCTATTTCTTCTTTACTACTTTTTTAACTGCAGCTTTAGCTGCTGACTTTGCTGGTGCTTTAGCACCCTTTCCTTTTGCCTGCTTTGCTTTTCCTTCTACCTCCGTTACCCACTCATAATCAAGCTGGCGTTTATCTAAATTGGCGCTAATAACTTTTATCATCACATGGTCACCCATTCTAAAACGTCTCCCTGTGCGCAATCCAACCAATGAATAATCGGCTTCATCCTGTTTAAAATCATCGTAGTCAGATAAATCTTTAATACTCACCAATCCTTCGCATTTGTGTTCCACCGTTTCTACCCAAAAACCAAAACCAGAAACGCCAGAAATTACACCCTCAAACTCTTCACCCAAAAATTGCTGCATATACTCAACCTGCTTGTATTTGTTGCTCGCACGTTCTGCTTCCATGGCAGCACGTTCCTTATCGCTGCAATGTTTGTTCTTCTCTTCCATTGCTTTATCAATAAACAAATTTTTATCAATAATGCTTTGTAAAACCCGGTGTACCATCACATCGGGATATCTACGAATAGGCGATGTAAAATGACAGTAATTTTCAAAACCCAAACCGTAATGGCCTACATTTTCAGATGTGTATTTTGCCTTTGCCATGGTACGAATCCCAAGTTGTCCGAGCACATGTTCTTCCGGAGTGCCCTTTACTTCCTTCAATAAATTATTAAAAGATTTTGCAATTGTTTTTTCATCCGTCATGTCAAATTCATAACCGCATTTTTTTGCAAAAGCTACAAAAGGTTTTAGCTTTTCAGGGTCAGGATCATCGTGTGTTCTGTATGAAAAAGGTATCGGCTCTTTGTTTACTTTTATTTTTGAAACATATTCTGCAACCGCACGGTTTGCAAGCAGCATAAACTCTTCTACCAGTTTGTTGGCGTCTTTACTTTCCTTCACCATGATGCCTATTGGCTTACCGGCATCATCTAATTTAAACTTTACTTCCTGCGATGAAAAGTTAATTGCACCATTATCAAAACGTTCTTTTCTAAATTT
>JBBREY010000114.1:0-6784 GCA_038225275.1 Chitinophagales bacterium
GTACCGGCTCCCCAAAACAGGGTTAAATCTGAAGCAGCATTTTTCAATTTAATAAAAGAAGAGCCTTTTCTAGCAAAACACACACCGGCTATTTTGGGCTTCGATGGCGCTAATAACATGCTCATGATGCAGGATCTAGGTGTTGCATCTGACTTCAGTTTTCTGTACGAAAACAAAAGGAAATTAACAAAAGATGAAGCAGTGGCACTTACTCATTTTTTAAATATTCTGCATTCAAAAATTGAAAAGAACAATGATCCATTATTGCGCAATATTGCAATGAAGCAACTAAACCACAAGTATATTTTTGAGTATCCATTTATGAAGTACAGTGGGCTGGACCTGAATTTTATCACTCCCGGTTTGGAAGAAGCTGCATTGATTTACAAAACCGATACTACCTTAAAAACCAAAGCTTTTTTATTAGGGGATAAATATCTTGAAGAGGGAAAATATTTATTACATGGAGATTATTATCCTTGTAGCTGGTTGAATACAAAAGACGGTTTAAAAATTATAGACCCTGAATTTTGCTTTTTTGGGCCCGCAGAATTTGATCTTGCTGTTATGATAGCGCATTGTTATTTATCAGAACAATCTCAAGATATAATCGACTTAATAATTAATTCTTACCAAAAAAATGATGATTTTGATACTACCTTAATGTACCAGTTTACAGGTATTGAAATTATGAGGAGAATACTTGGATTGGCGCAGTTGCCTTTAAAATGTGGGCTTGACGTAAAAAAAGAAATGTTGCAAAAGAGTTATAGATTTATAATGAACTAAAAATTACGAATGAAAAAAATTGTTTTAAGTTTTGTACTAATTAGTACATCAATTTTATTAAATGCACAAACCAAAGTTTGGTTTGATACGGATATTATGACAGGCTTGCCTGAAAGAGCACCAAGAGAAGTTGATGATGGCGTTACATTAATTATGGCGCTTAAGCAACCACAAATAAAAATCGTAGGCATTAGTACGATAACCAACATTGAATATGCTAGACAAGTAACCAATAAAATTTTAAACTGGCACAACACAGGTGATAAAATTCCAGTGTATGATGGAAGCCCGAAAGCAGACGATTTAGGTAAAGAAAATGATGCTGTAAAAGCGATGTATGCGGCATTAAAAAAAGAGAAATTAACTATTCTTGCTTTGGGACCGGTAACAAACGTTGCCACATTAATGATGAATCATCCGGATATTATTCCACAAATAGATTCTATTGTTATGTGCATAGGCCGTACCCCCGGCCTGCATTTTAGACCAGGTTTGGAAAAGGTTACGGTGTATGATTATAATTATGAAAAAGATACTGCATCAATGCGAATATTGCTCAACAGTCCTACCAACCTAGTCTATGCAGGTTTTGAGTCCAGTTCTTCTTTGCTTATTGGCAAAATCGATATTGAATTTTTAAATAAAAATGGCAACGAAGCCGACCAATGGTTGTACGATATATTAAGACCATGGCAACAGAGAGCAAAAACACTTTTTGCAGTAGAAGGCTTTATTCCATACGATTGCACGCCATTAGGTATGCTTACCCATCCACAGTTTTTTAAAACTTATAGAGATATTCCAACACAGGTAAATTTTAAAGAAAATGATAGCCAATTGGCGCAGCCCAATATAAAAATAAAACCATATTTAGATGTATCATACGATTACCAACCGGTAAAAAAAGTTCAGTATGTTTATAAAACACTTCCCGGCTTTGAAGAAATTATATTAGAAAACCTTTCACAAAAAACTAAATAACATCAAAAAATATTTAAAAATAACAGCATTTTCAATTTGCTTTTTGATTATAAATAATGTGTATGCGCAATCCACAGCTTATAAACAAATGCTCGATACTTTGCTAAAGCATACTGTAAAAGAAATTTCACCTACAAATGCTCTAAAAAAGAAAAATGCCATTTACTTAGATGCCCGTAAATTAGAAGAATTTAATGTGAGCCATATTGCAAAGGCAATTAGAGTTGGTTATGCTGATTTTAATGTAAACAATTTATCTGCTATAAAGAAGAGTACACCCCTTATTGTATATTGTTCAGTTGGTTACCGCAGCGAAAAAATAAGTGAAAAATTACTAGCCGCAGGTTACACGAATGTGCAAAATTTATATGGCGGAATTTTTCAATGGGTTAATGAAGGGCAACCTGTACAAGACAGTAAAGGGTATACTACCAATGTGCACGCATTTAATAAAGATTGGGGCAAATGGTTACAAGCTGGAACAAAAAAATACAATTAATTTGGAAGCTCGTTGTCCCAATTTCTTTCTCTATCCATCCAGTTAACTTCTTTTTTTGTTTTAAGTGCCTGTACAATCCCTACAAAAAATATTGCAAATACATTGGCACTCAAAAATGCCAGATTGTAACAATTGTATTCGGAAATACCGTTATAATGCATTTTAAAAAAAATTATAAAGTCTAACACCCAAAAATACAACCAGCTCGCAATTGCAATAGTAAAAACAGTGTAAGAAAAATACCTAACTGCTGCAGAAATATGTGTTTTTGTCTGCTTAAAATAAATTAGATACACAGTTATGAAAAGTACCGCAGGCACACACACGACGATGAGCGTGAATATAGCGGAAAACCAAGGAATATAATTAAGAACACCAAACAAAACCCGCAGTCCAAACATTATAAAAAACAATGCTACAATAAAACCAATAAACGTAAAAAACAACGTTCCAAAAAGCCGCAGGTATTTACCATTATCCTCCATCAATTTTTATTTAAAATAACTAAGGTTGGTTTTAGGTGTAAGTGTTACCAATGTCTCATACATTAGTTTGACTGTATTTTCAATATCGTCTTTGTGCAACATTTCTACGGTTGTGTGCATGTAACGAAGCGGTATCGAAATCAATACACTTGGGCAACCATCGTTTGCATAAGCAAAAGATTCTGTATCTGTTCCTGTGCTTCTACTCACCGCCCTCATTTGATAGGGAATATTATTTTTATCAGCCGCTGCCTGCACAAAATCCAACAATTTATTATGAACTGCAGGTCCGTAACACAATGATGGACCTTTGCCACAGGCGCAATCTCCTTCAATCATTTTGTTGATCATTGGCGTTGTGCTATCATGCGTAACATCAGTTATGATGGCAACGTCAGGCTTAATTCTGCGGGCAATCATTTCTGCGCCACGCAACCCAATTTCTTCCTGTACGGCATTTACAATGTATAAACCAAAAGGCAATTTCTTTTTATTTTCTTTCAATAAACGGGCAACTTCTGCAATCATAAATCCTCCTACCCTGTTGTCAAATGCACGACCAATTAAATAACCGTGCGCCAATTCTTCGTAACACTCCTCATACACTGCAACAGCACCAATATGTACACCCAATTCTTCTACTTCTTTTTTACTGCGGGCACCACAATCTAAAAACAAGGTTTCCACTTTTGGTTGTGGCTCTTTGTTTTCATTATTACTCATGCGGGTGTGTATAGCAGGCCAGCCAAACACAGCACGAATTTTTCCTTTTTTTCCATGAATGGCAACACGCATGCTAGGTGCAATCTGATGATCAACGCCACCGTTTCTTTTTAAATAAATTAAACCCTCTGCAGAAATATAATTCACAAACCAGCTTATCTCATCAGCATGCGCCTCTATTACTACTTTAAACGGTGCATCAGGATTTATCACTCCAACTGCTGTGCCGTAAGCATCTGTAAAAAACTCATCTACATAGGGCTTTAAATATTCCATCCACAATTTTTGTCCCCCACTCTCAAACCCTGTAGGAGATGGATTATTTATATAATTTTCCAAAAATGTGTAGGAACTTTCCTTTAAAATACTTTTTGTTTTAGTAGCTTTTGCCATATAATTTTTTGATGCTACAAAGCTACGCAAAGAATGGCTGCATTAAAATACAAAATATGCTATATGCAATAATTTTGGGGCTGTTTAATTCATATAAAAGTCGACATTTGTTTGGTCTCGTTCGCTGTACCGTATGCGTGCATATGCGCTGTTAGCGCATGCACACACACTTCGCTTACTCCACCGCAGCCCTTCAGCGGTAGAACATTTTTCAATCTTTCCTACAATTAACTTAAAAAAAAGTGGCAATAAAACTGCCTGTTGCACTCACCAACATTAATCCATCAACCAAAAAATAATAGAAGAGATAACCTTGCTTTTTTAAAGATAAAGTATATACCCACCAAACAAAACCGCCTGTAATCAAAAAGGCAAACATCTGAGGCTTATCATTAAAATGGTACCGCAATAAAAGCCCCATAATAAAGTAGGAAATAAAAACAATGTAGATAATTGAATTTAAAGTTTTGGCAGGTGTATCCGTAGCAAGGCTGTGCAACCCATGAGATTTATCAACAGTAATATCTCTTTTATCAAAAATGATACAAAGCAATAACATGAAGCAAAAGCGTGCTGCCAAAAGTACAAAAACCGGAAGAATATTGGTTTCTAATAAGTTTACTGCAGGTAATATTGTCGTAATATATGCCCATGTAAACGCTAATAAAACTGTTTTAAAAAAACCCAGTTTTTGTAATTTTCTAAAAAACTTAAATGGCCACAAAGGCAAAGAATACAATAAAGTAAAAGAGATGCCAATTAATACATAGGGTAATAAAAAAAACACTTTACTTAAAAAATAAATTGTCCCAAATAATGCAACAACAAATAAAACTAAAAACGATAGCTGGTTTTTTATAAACCCGGTACTATCTACTTTTCCGGTAAAATAAAATTTACTCAGCAACCAGTAAAAGTTATAACTGCAAATAGTTGAAAACAATACAAACCCATATAAATTTATATTGTCTTGCGTATGCAAAATCAAACTTGTCTGGTAACAAAGTCCAATTGCACAGAAAGCAATAAAAATGGAATGGGATAAGATAAAATGAAGGAAACGCATTATGGCGTTATATATAGAAAGGGGTCAGCCGTTTTTATTACATTGCTCTTGTTTTTTGCAAAGTCTTTTACATAAACTTCATAATACACTGTATCTGTGTAAGGCCTTCTGGCCCCTGGCGGCGGTGGACCAGGTAATGCATTTGACCCACCCGTGCCATCTCCCCTTAAATCAATTTCAACATCCCCTTTAAAATTTTTCTTCACTGCCTTAGATAAAGCCGATGGAAATTTAAAGGAATCAAGTTTGAATGGTGAACGGGTATTTTTTAAAAAAACATATGATGTATCTTTTCCTTCTTTAAAACCGAAATCACCTTCTGCATCTGTGAGTTCAATTATTAGAACAGGCTTATCAGTAAGTGAGTTTGCAAAAAAGGGCGATGTAATAGATTTAAATTTTATTTGAGGGGCCGAAGTGTATTTATTTTTACTACAAGCTGTAAAAGCCACACATGCCACAAATGCAAAAAATAGGTAACGCATATTTACGGTTTATGTTCAAATTTAATCATAGAAAAGGTAAAAACAATTTAAAATTTTAGCTTTGCTTTTTTGTTAACAAACGTTTATTTCTCAATCGGTATTATGGACACAATCACCTCTAAAGCTTTTGTAAGTTCTATCTTAGAACGTACATTAGAAAATTTTACGGAAAGAGCTTTAGAAGTCTTCAATTTTCAATACCAAAACAACAACATTTATAGAGCTTATTGCGACATTTTAAAAACGAACCCAGCTGCTATAAATACATTAGAAAAAATCCCTTTTTTACCAATACAATTTTTTAAAAGTAAAGAAATAAAGAGCACTGAATTTGAACCGTGTATAATTTTTGAAAGTAGTGGAACAACCGGCTCTGTAAACAGCAAACATTTTGTAAAAGATTTATCTGTTTACGAAGAGAGTTTTATTAAAAGCTTCCGACATTTTTATGGCGATGAGAATAAACTTTGTATTATCGGTTTGTTGCCTTCTTATCTTGAAAGAAAAGGATCTTCGCTTGTTTATATGGTTGATGATTTAATAAAAAAATCGACACACAAGGAAAGTGGTTTCTATCTCTACGACTATGATAAACTAAAAAATGTTTTATTAGAAAATGAAAAAAATCTACAGCCGACATTGCTAATCGGTGTAACATATGCGTTACTTGATTTTACACAGCAAAATAAGTTGCAACTAAAACATACCATTGTTATGGAAACTGGCGGTATGAAAGGTCGGCGGGAAGAAATGACAAGGAAAGAAGTGCATGATATTCTGAAGGAAAATTTAGGTATCAGTGAAGTTCATTCTGAATATGGAATGACAGAGTTATTATCGCAGGCATACTCAAAAGCGGATGGCATTTTTGAATCTCCCTCATGGATGCGTATTTTAATTAGAAAAGAAGACGATCCATTTGAAATAACAACGGCGAAAAATTATCACGGACAATTTTGTGCAGGCGCAATTAATATTATTGACTTAGCAAACATATATAGTTGTGCTTTTATTGCCACGGATGATACCGGGAAATTATATAAGAACAATAAATTTGAAGTTACCGGTAGATTAGAAAACAGTGACATGAGAGGTTGTGGATTAATGATTTTATGAGTAAAATAGAGGTTGATTTTAAATATTTTTTTGAATCACTTTATAGTTTAATGCCCGTAAACATTGACTTAAAGCGTAAAATTTTTTTTTCGTTGGAAAAGTTTTTAAAATAAATTTGTCTAAAAACATTTTTGCCCTATTTTTGCACTCCCAACGAAAGAAGGGAACGGAAGAATTGGTAGCTCAGTTGGTAGAGCAATACACTTTTAATGTATGGGCCCTGGGTTCGAGTCCCAGCCAGTTCACA
>JBBREY010000115.1:0-6627 GCA_038225275.1 Chitinophagales bacterium
ACTAAATACAATTTGCAAAGAAAAGAAACAATTATAACGCAGCAAAAATTAGATTTATTGCAACGTAATTTTTTACTATATGGCGCAGCAACAGGTTTTTTGTTACTAATTACTTTCTTTGGTTTAGGATTTAAAAATTACAAAAAAAAACAGAAAATAATTAATGATCGGAAGAACACGCAAAATAACCTAGCAATAAAGGATGCCGAAGAAAATGAACGTAAACGTATTGCCGCAGATTTACATGATAATATTGGCGTGCAGGCTAGTGCAATTTTATATGGAACCGAGTTGCTGCAACAGGGAGATAATGAAGGTAAATTTATCGTAGATAATCTACGTGATACCGCAAAAGAAATGTTACTCAATTTAAGAGAGACACTGTGGGCAATGAAAAATAATGATATACCTGCCGCAGATTTGTGGATAAGGATAATTAATTTTTGCAAACAAATGGGCAAGCATTACACCCATATAAATTTTTTTGTTCAAGGATTTCCCCCTCAGCACATAATTTTAGAATCAGCACAAGCCTTAAATATTTTAATGATTGTACAGGAAGCGGCAAACAACGCAGCAAAACATGCTTTTGCAAATAATATTAAAATCATAAGCAGTTATTTAAACAATAAATGGCAATTGCAAATTATAGACGACGGTAAAGGTTTAAATGTTGAACTGGCATTACAAAAAACAGACACAAACGGTTTAGGTAATATGCAACAAAGAGCTAAACAGTCTAATTGCATAATTAGTTTTAATGGTGAAAATAATAAGGGTACCTCAATTTTACTTGACGTTTATCCAAACGCAAATTATACTGGAGGGAGTATACTTTAGACAAATAAAATATTGAATTTCAAAAAAATAACTAATATGATAAGGCTCGCCATTGTTGATGATAAAATAAGTAACAGAAGAATAATTATCGATAAAGTTAGTAAGAACGATCTACTCAATATTACGCTGGAAGCAAACAACGGGGAGGATTTTCTTAATAAAATTAAAGTACTGCCTGACGATCAAATACCACACATAGTGCTTATGGACTTAGAAATGCCAAAGATGGATGGTATTACTTGTATTGCAACCGCATCATCTTTATACCCCTCCATTAAGTTTGTAGTACTTACTATTTTTGATGATGATGATAAAATTTTTAAAGCAATAAGAGCAGGAGCATGTGGCTATTTACTGAAAGAAGAACGTGGGCAAACAATTATTGATATGCTTATAAATCTTTCGGAAAATGGTGCCGGGCCTATATCACCAAGTATTGCTTATAAAATTTTACAAATGGTGCAACAGCCTATTGCAGTAAAGAATGAGAAAGAAAAAAATGAAAATATTTTTCAACTAAGTGAAAGGGAAAAAGAAATTCTACGTCTTCTTAGTCAGGGTTTAGAAAATAAAGAAATAGGTACCAAACTATTTATTAGTCCAAATACAGTAAAAAAGCATTGCATTAGTATCTATCAAAAACTACATGTAAATAGCCGCTCACAAGCTTTACGTATTGCATACACAAAAGGTTTTTTTTAACTTTAAACAATTCATCCGGCATTCTTGCGACTGGCTACTTAACAAAATATGATAGATTTATTTGCAACTTAATTTTAATAAATCCATTAAAGTCTTAGCAATTTGACTTAACTCCAAAGAATTATAATTGGAGTAGCAATTCAGCAAGAAACAGAGTAATCCAAGTGTGCTATGTAATAAAAAAACTCAATCGATGCAGAAGCTAAATGTTCAATAGCAATCATTTTAAAAAAGAGATATTTTTAAAAAGAAAGAATGGAATTAGATTTTGAATGATTTATCTTATATGATGTAAAGATGCTCCAAATAATGTGTTTAAATTATAATTTTATTCAAACAAACTGGAAGTTCCTTAGACTTGACGGGGATTGAAAGCTAATAATAAATCGTTCAAAATTCAGAATATTAGTTTCAAATTAAATAGTTCTTCTAAAAGTTGCATTTATCTAAACAAAAGTGTTTATTTTTGCCGCCCAAAACAGTTAGGTTATTAGCATAATTGTTTGTTGTGATGTCGGGGTAGCTCAGCTGGTTAGAGCATCGGATTCATAACCCGAAGGTCGGCAGTTCAAGTCTGCTCCCCGATACTAAGCCCATTTCTTGTATTAGATTTGGGCTTTTTTATTTCTTTTTGAAGATAACTACGCAATAATAAAATTATACATCTAGAGAATGGCACTCTTTCCAATAATTCATAATGTTTGAAATAAGTTTTTCAATTCCATTAAGCGAAGACGGCTTTACAAAAAACTCCTGTACTGATTGTGAATAGGCCTTTATAACAAGCGGCTGTTCTGCGGCAGTCGTTAAAAATAAGTATGGGATGCAACGGAGATTTAATTGTTCGTTGTTGTAGATCTTCTCCCTAAGCTCCATGCCATTTAAGCGTGGCATATTTATATCTGAAAGAATCAAAAATGGTTTTATTGACATCGATAACAAATATTCAAGTGCTTTTTCGCCATCTTCAAAATAGATAATTTCGTTTTCGTAATTGAGTTTCTTGAAAACGTCTTTTAACATTTCTCTGTCATCAACATCATCTTCAATAACTATTACAGGTCCATTTTTATTCATACAAAGTCTCTTAAGCGGATGCAAAATACCAAAAATTCCTTGCAGTAATTTCTTTTACATTAAACGAAATATTAGAGGGAAATTTTTGGTAATAAAGCTTTGGCACTATATCTGGTACAATATTTTCAATACCAATTTTAAATAAACAAATATGAAAAGTAAAAAAGAAAATGATAATAAAAATGATGTAGAAAAAGTTACAGACCTAAAAAAAGCAACCACTGCAAAAGATCCTTTACAAAAAGGCTATAATGAAAAAAATCCAACACAACCTGAAGGAGCATTTAAACCTGATTCAAAAAAATAATTATTTCCTTAGTCGAGGAATCCACTTTACTTCAGGAACATTTAAAATATGAGATGCAAATCGAGAAAGCGCAAAGAGATGATCGCTTAATCTATTGAGGTATTTTATAACAAGCTCATCGACAAAAATACCTTCTTCTTTCATTTGCACACAAACCCGTTCTGCACGTCTACATACACAACGGGCAATGTGCAATGTAGAAACTGCAGGATGACCACCCGGAAGCACAAAAAACTTCATTGGAGGCAATGCGTCCATCATTTTATCAATGTCTTTTTCCAGGTAAATAATATCTTCTTCTAACAGATCGGGTATTTTCATCAGTGGCTCTTTTTCAGGATCGCATGCAAGCGAAGAGCCTATTGTAAAAAGGCGGTCTTGTATTTCTTTTAAAACAATTTTACAGTGTTCATCTTCTATCAAATCACCACACAAGCCAATATAAGAATTTAGTTCATCTACTGTGCCGTAACTCTCTATGCGCACATGGCTTTTGGGAACTTTTGTCCCACCAATTAAACTTGTTTTTCCTGCATCACCGGTTTTGGTATATATCTTAAAAGCCATAAAATGTTCTGATTTTTGAGTTTGGAGCTAACTGGTTAGCCGTTAGCTAGTGTTGGGGTAATATTTATTTTATCGGTTTCGATAAGGCCATCTTTGAGCCTAATAACTCTCCTTGCAAAACCGGCAATATCTTCCTCATGGGTAACGAGTACGATTGTATTGCCATCACTGTGTATTTTTCCTAAAATATCCATTATCTCGTGAGATGTTTTAGAATCTAAATTACCTGTAGGTTCATCTGCCAAAATTATAGAAGGATTGTTTATTAATGCCCGGGCAATTGCAACCCGCTGACACTGGCCCCCACTTAGTTCATTAGGTTTGTGGTGCATTCTATCATCTAACTTTACTTTTTTTAAAACCGCTGCAGCTCTTTCTGCTCTTTCGCTTTTGCTTACGCCACTGTACACCAAAGGCAGTGCTACATTTTCTGCAGCTGTAAGCCTTGGTAATAAATTAAATTGCTGAAACACAAAACCGATCTCCCTATTTCTTACAACAGCAAGGTCATCATCTTCCATTCGGCTTACATCTTTTCCGTTTAAAATATATCTCCCGCCTGTAGGTGAATCAAGGCAACCTAAAATATTCATGAGGGTAGATTTACCACTGCCGCTGGGACCCATTAAAGCGACATAGTCGTTCCTAAATATATCCATGGTTATGCCCTTAAGTACAGGCAATTCCTGTTTGCCAAGAAAATAACTTTTTTTAATATTTTGCAATTCAAGTATAGAGGAAGTGTTCATTTTTGTATTTTAAGAGAATTATTTTTTTATAACTTTTGGTACTATAAAGAAAGGGGCGTTTTTGCTTTTGGCATTTTTTAGAGCTTCGTCATTTGTTATACTTCCTGTAACTACATCAGCCCGCAGCATATTTACGTTGCCTGTAATATGCAATAAGGGCTCTATGTTTGACGTATCTAGATCATTCATTTTTTCTATAAACCCGAGCATGCTTTGCAAATCATTTTTTATTTGCAGCTTCTCTGCATCGTCGAATTTTAATTTAGCAAGATTTGCAAGTTTTTCAATCATTGCATCGTTTATCTCCATAACACAAATTTAGTAATTAAAGGGCACCGCATTTTACCTATTACATGGACGGGTGCCGTTGTAAAAAATCAGAAAAAACGGGCTTTAGATTTTATTATCTTCGCCGCAATATGACAGCTATGAACGACACCATAACATCTACACCAAAAAACATAGTGATGAGCGGTATCAGACCAACCGGCTTTTTACACTTAGGCAGTTATTTTGGTGCTATTCGCAATTATGTGAAAATGCAAAATGAATTTGAATGCTACTTCATGGTGGCAGATTTGCATTCCCTTACAACCCATCCGGATACCAAGCAATTAAAACAAAATGTTTACCGCGTAGTTGCAGAAAATATTGCCTGTGGTTTAGATCCTGATAAAGCAGCTTTTTATTGCCAAAGCCATCTAAGAGAAACATCAGAATTATATTTATACCTCAATATGCTGGCTTACATGGGCGAGCTGGAAAAAACCGTTACTTTTAAAGACAAGGCACGCCAAAACCCTGATAATATTAATGCAGGTTTACTTACTTACCCTGTATTACAAGCTGCAGATATTTTACTACATCGTGCAAGCTTCGTACCTGTTGGTAAAGACCAGGAACAACACCTGGAAATGGCCCGCACTTTTGCAAATAGATTTAATCACCGGTACGGCAATGTTTTTCCCGAACCTCAAGCTTTTAATTACAACGTTGAATTGGTAAAAGTTCCTTCATTAGATGGAACCGGTAAGATGAGTAAAAGCGAAAACCAAAATGCAACACTGTATTTGGCTGATGACGATGATACCATCAGAAAAAAGGTAATGAAAGCAAAAACGGATGCAGGTCCGACAGAAAAGAATTCCGTTATGCCCGACTATATCGATAATATTTTTGGGCTTATGAAACTCGTCAGCTCGCCTGATAAAATAGAAAAATTTACTGCTGATTTTAACAATGCTTCAATTAGATACGGAGATTTAAAAAAGGAACGTGGCGAAGACATGTTGACATTCATTGCACCTATAAGAAAAAAAGCGAACGAGTTACTAAATGATGAAAAAAGGCTAAATGATGTTTTGGAAAAGGGTGCAGCAAAAGCCAATAAAAGCGCACATGCTACCATGGATGCCGTGAGAGATGTAATGGGATTAAACTATTAACATCACAAAAACTTATTTGCGGGAACCGAACAGAAGGACCAGTTAATTATTTTTATAAAAATAATATAAGCGGTAAAAATTAATTTCCGTTACGTGACTACATTTACACCAAATAAATTATGCATATGAAAATTTTTCAACCTTTGTTTTTATTTGTTGCAATATTCTTTTTCTGCGACAATGTATCTGCACAAAATAATGTGACAGATCTTTTGCCAATTAACCCAAAAGTTACTACCGGCAAATTACCAAATGGCATTACTTACTACATCATGCCAAATGATAAGCCTGAGAAGAAAGTAGAGTTACGCCTGGCAATACATAGCGGCAGCGTTAGTGAAGATGAGGACCAACAAGGGCTTGCACACATGAGTGAACACATGGCTTTTAATGGTACTAAAAATTTTAAAAAGAATGACATCGTTTCTTTTTTGCAGGATATTGGTGTTGGTTTTGGCAGCGATTTAAATGCATACACATCGTTTGACAGAACTGTTTATATTCTCCCTATCCCAACCGACAAACCGGGGAACTTGGAAAAAGGATTTCAGGTAATTGAAGACTGGGCGCACAACGTAACCTATAATACAGAGGATATTGAGGGGGAAAGACAAATTATTTTAGAAGAAAGTAGACTAGGTAAAGGTGCAAATGATAGAATGCAACAAAAATGGCTGCCGGATTATTTTAACGGCTCCCGCTTTGGAGATAGATTACCCATTGGAAAAGATAGCATCATCACCAATTTTAAACCAGACCTGATAAGAAAATATTACAAAGACTGGTATAGACCAGATTTGATGGCAGTGATTGTGGTTGGCGACATTACAAAAGAGAAAGGATTAGAAATGATTACCAAACATTTTGCGGGTATTGAACCTGTTGCCAACCCTAGACCACTTCAGCCGTTTAATTTTCCTGCATATACAGCTGATAAAGG
>JBBREY010000116.1:0-6561 GCA_038225275.1 Chitinophagales bacterium
GTTTCATCCCGCAGTTGGGATTGGAATATAGAGCAGAATACAGTCACCATGACAACGCCCAAACAAACAGTTACCTACCGCAGAGATACTATCCAATCTGCTGCAATGAAAAGTGTAGATGGCAAATTTATAAATGACCAATATTGGTTAATTTTCCCTTTCCATACCGTAATGGATAACGGTTGCACGCTTACGCAGAAAGAAAATGTAACATCGCCAATTGGCAAATTAAACAGTACTATGCTTACCGTACAGTACAACAATGTTGATGGGTACACACCTGGTGATGCATACGATTTGTACATTGATAATAAGAATATGGTAACTGAATGGGTTTACCGCAGCAAAGGTGTTGCAAAGCCATCGTTGAATACAAAATGGGAAAATAATGAGAAAAATAAAGGAGTCATGACCGCCACAAATTTTCCGTCGGAAGATGGGAAATTTAAAATTTACTTTACCGGTGTAAGTGTAAAGTAATTTAAAAAAATCCTGTGATGAAAATCACAGGATTTTTTTATTGAGTAACAATTTTTCTTTTGATGACTCTTCTTGGATGTTTCTTTTGACGATGAGCGCCATATGCATAACCAGCACCAGCTCCTACAACTCCGCCAATAACAGCTCCTCTACCTTTTCTCTTGCTGACAATCGCTCCTGTTCCCGCACCTACGGCAGCACCAATAACAGCACCTTTTTTCTTTTGACTCCACCCCGTTTTAGTTTCAACCGTTGTTTGAGCAGAAGCAGTAACTATGCTTAAGCATAAGCATATACTTAGTAATCCGATAATTTTTTTCATAAAATAAATTTTAAATAATAATTGTATTTAATGAATCTAATTTGGTGCCAAATAAAATGGGGAATTTCCTCAATTATCATTTAGAATGAACTTGCAAATAGAAGTAAAGACAAAATTTTATTATTACAAAAAAGAACAGTTAAAGACATTTAATATGCTGATTTAATCTTTGGTAATATTATTAATAATAATTTTTTCAGTTAGTTGGTCACCATTATTTTTTGTAGCCTGTATCTTTCTTACTATATCCATGCCGTGAATAACTTTTCCAAATGCTGCAAAACCAAGACTGTCTTTGGTTCCACTTCTACCCGCATCAAGACTTGTCTGATCACCAATGCAAATAAAAAATTCTGTTGTGGCGGTTCCAACACCCGTTCGGGCCATTGATAAAGTGCCATCCGTATGTGACAACCCACTCAGTTTAGTTGATTCATGTTCTATCCCACTTATCGGTTTCAAATTGGGCCACACGCCTCCCTGAATTAGCCCTGAATTATAGTCAGTAGGCATTTCATCATCTTTTAACACCCGGTAAAAAGTAGTGTTCTTATATAAGTCCTTATCAATGTATGATAAAAAAGCCGCTACGGTTTTAGGTGCTTTGGAAGGATACAATTCTGCTTCAATATCACCATAATTTGTACTGATTGTTATTGTAGGAAATTCGCTTTTCTTTTGTGAGCATGAAGACAGATAAATAAAAATAAAGAGTCCGACAATGATCTTTTTCATGCTGATATTTTTAAAATAATTGTAAGTTATTTCAATTTAAGTATTGAAACATATCTTTAAGTAACATGAGTATTTTTTTAAAACCTCTTCCTCTTGTTATTACTTTAAAAATAGATGAAACATCGCAGGAGTTTTTTAATGAACAGCGCAAAAAATATTTTCCTGCTTACTGCAATTATGTTGAGGCACACATAACGCTCTTTCACAAACTACCATCCAATAAAATAGAGATAGATGAAGTTCTAGAAAAATTTTCTAAAAGAAAAAGCTTTCAGTTAGATATTAATAATCCCGTTTTACAAAGCAACGGCATTGCTTACGAAATTGAATCTGAGGAATTATTGCAAATACATAAAGACATGCAGGAAAGGTTATCTAAATTTTTAATTAGAAATGACCGAAACAAATTATGGCCACACATCACTATTCAAAGCAAAGTAACAGCTTACAAAGCGTTTAAAACCCATGCTGATCTTCTTTATACATTAAAACCATTAAGTGCAAAAGCTGTTGGCTTTTCCTGCTGGTATTATGTAAAAGGTTATTGGGAGAAAAAGGGAGAGTATTTATTTCAGGAAAATATCTTGTAATAAAAATTGCGATCTCACAAATTATTACTCGCTACTGTTCGGAAAGCAAGAGAATAAACAAAAATGCCCCGCTTTTTAAGCAGAGCATTAATTACTTTACTAGATTACTCTTCGGTTGTTTCCCGATGTTCAGTAACAGTAACTGTTTCGGTTACTGTAGGTTCTGGCTTGGGTTCTACTTTTTCGGTTATAACGGTCTTTTCTGTATGCTCAGTGTGTGTTGCGCCTTCACCTGAATGATCCGTAGAAATTGTTTCTGTGGTTACTTTTTTTTCGTTGTCCATTTGGCTATTTTTAATGTGAATAATGAAACATATACAGGCTAAAACTGTACCGAAAATAAGAACGTTTTGTGGGATGCGAAAGGGGACTTTGGTTTAATTAAACACCGCTGGACGAAGACCAAGCGGTGGCGTAGATTTTTGCGAAGACGTGAGCGAGGCACCAACGGAGACAAAGTGAGCGTGCACCAACGAAGGCGAAGAATATAAAAATTTAAAGATTTAACTTCATATAGTATTTATCAGTCAAAAATGAAATATTATAAATTATTTGTAAACTGTGAGCCTGAAATAATAGGCGTTGATAATGGTTTTTCGCAAGGTGACATTATCTGGGAAAATTTTAATTATGCGGATTGTGAAAATAGAATAATGAACTATTTTTCAATAAAAAAATTTATTAAAAATGAGAGTGTAATAGAGCCAATCGATTTTACTTTTGAATATATTGAAGCTGAAAAAAAAGCAAACATGACTGATTTTTTTTTGTTTTCACCAATGTTGTTTGGCATTAAACATTTTGTTACAAAAAAAGTTGTCGATGTACTTAGTAAATATTGTTTGCCATTACACGCTTTTATACCTGCCAATATTTATCATAGAGGGATAAAATACGAGTATTATGCATTATATGTAAAGGTTCACTATAGAGAGGAAAGTATCGATTTTTTAAAAAGCATATTTTATGATGGCACAGAATACGGTGAAAAAGAATTCGTAAAACTAAAAAATGTTGAAGAATATAAAAATTATAGGGGACTAAAAAATTTTTCTATTTTAAAATTTAATGAAAAATTCGATCCCAATTTGGATTTATTTGGCATTTGGAGCAATCATTATATTTCTGAAAGTCTAAAGTCTGCAATGGATGAAGCAGGTCTAACAGGTATTGTTATTAGAGAGCCTAAAAATCCCGAATTGGTTTTTTAGATTTCAGTGGTTCATCACTACCCGTTTTTGTAAGTGAAAAAGAAGGTTCTTTCTTTTCGTTTTGAAAGTTATTTGAAATATCTAATCAACTGTGAGATATTGAAGTCTTAAAATTCTCAATAAAGCGACTCCGCTCCGCATAGCCGGGATAGCAGCGAAAATACTTTTGTGAGGAACGAACAAAAGATTGCAGCGTATAGCCCGATACAAATGTTAAATATTGCTTCTTAGTTCATGCTCCCAATCATTATCAGTAAACATTTTCACCGCGGAGAAAAGAGATTTTAGAGTTTGAGCAGAGACATAATATATTCTGCGAAAACTCTTTTTCTTAGCGGCTCTGCGGTGAAAAAATTAATTTAAACTCCTAAAATCCACCGGTACCAATTTGCTCACACCAGGCTCCTGCATGGTGACGCCGTAAATAACATCTACCGCACTCATGGTTTGCTTGTTGTGGGTTACAATGATGAACTGCGAATTTTCGCTGAACTGTTTTATCATGTTGGTGAACTTGCCCACGTTGGCATCGTCAAGCGGCGCATCTACCTCATCTAAAATACAGAATGGGGCAGGCTTAATTAAATAAATGGCAAACAACAATGCGGTTGCAGTAAGGGTTTTTTCTCCACCACTTAGCTGACCGATAGATGATGGTCGCTTGCCCTTTGGTTTTGCAACGATGTCAATGCCGGTCTCAGCAAGGTTTTCAGGATCTACCAATACCATATCTGCCGTATCTTCATCTGTAAACAATGCCTTAAATACCTTTTGGAAATTTTCTCTTGTCTTATTAAATGTATCAAGAAATTGCTGGTTGGCAGTTGCTTCCACTTCCTGTATGGTTTGCATTAAACTGTCTTTTGCAGTTACCAAATCATTTTTTTGCTCAAGAATAAACTCGTAGCGTTTTTTCATTTCGGTGTAGGCTTCAATGGCGGTTGGGTTTACTTCCCCCATATTCTCCAAACGCTTTTTCATGCGGTCGTTGCGTTCCTTTAAATCTTCTACAGCATCTGTACCGGTACGTGGCTCATCAATGATCACATCAAGATCTACCCTAAACTCCACACTCAACCTTTCTTTCATTCCGCTTAACTGCAATTTAAGATCGGTGAGTTTATCCTTTATTTCATTCAATAAAGTATCTATAATTTCTTTAGATTTTTGTTTTTGGCGGAGCGCAGTTTCTTTTTCTGTCAATGCATTTCGCAGGTTATAATATGCCTGATCAGCTTCGTTTAATTGCTTCTCGTCGGTCTCTTTGTTTTGCAACATCGTGACCAATAAAGTTTCTATTTCTTTTAAAGTTTCGGCTGTTGTGTTAATGGCTTCGTCAGAATCTTTTAACTGAACTGTGCTGCTTTCTACCTGCACCTGCAGATCTGACAACTGGTTTGTTTTAAAATCCAATTCCGTTTTTAGCGACACAACTTTGCTTTGTTGTTTTGCAAAATTGATGTTGCTTTCATTGTAAGCGGCACCTGCAAAATTATATTCCTGTTCGGCTGATGCATAAGCTGCTTCTATGCTTTGCAGCTTATCTGCCAGGTCATCTAACTGTGTATTAAATTTATCTAACTCACTTCTTGTATCTGCAATGGCATCATGATTTGTTTCCAACTGTGTTTGCAAATCTGTACTGCGAGTAGTGCCTGTCGTTTGTTGTTGGGTAAGGTTTTCAATTTTATTTTGCAAAGAAAAAACCAAGTTTGTAAGACTGTTTATTTCCTGCTGCGTTTGCTTTATTAAGTTTTCTTTTAGCTGCTCATTAAAGCTTATTACTTCATTGTGCTTTGCCTGAATTTCCTGTTTTAATTGGGCAACGCTTGCGCTTTGTACAATAATTTCTGCCTGTAATTTCTCCAGATTTTTTGCACGACCAATTTTTTTACCTTCAAACATACCAACACTACCGCCCGTGATAGCGTATTTGCCTTTTACAAATTTGCCTGTCTTTTCTAGAATAACCGAGCCATTGCTTTGCTCCAATGCAGTTTCATTTTCAGCAATAAAAACATTGCCTAATAATTGCTTGGCAAGGCTTGCATATTTAGCATCAAACTCTACCACATCCATTGCTGGCAAGGTATCAGCAGGCGTTGTATGTATAGTTGTATCTGTAAACTTGTCAAGCAAAAAGAAATTTGCCTTGCCTTTTTTATTTTCATCCAGCAAATGAATAGCCTGTAAACCTTCGGCTAAATTGTTTACCACATAATAATTTAAATATGGATCGAGCACATTTTCAACTGCCGCACGGTATTCTTCCTTTACATAAATAATATCTGACAACAGTGGCGCATCTTTGTTCCAGCCATTGTTGTTGTGTAAAAACTTTACACTTTCCGGGTAACCTTCCATAGAGTCAACAAGGCTCTTCAACAAATCGTATTCGTTGGTACGGGCATCTAATTTGCGACTTTCATCTGCCAAATTATTCCTCATGCCTTCCATCATATTTTGGGTAGCGAGTATTTGCTCCTTTGTACGATCCTGGTGTTCCTGCAGTTGCTGGATATCTGTTTTCTTTAATTCAAGCTCCTGCTCTTTGTCTGTTTTTTCTTTTTCTAAAGATTGTAATTGCGCAGCCCTGGTTTTTTGCTCTTCACTGAGTTGCAAAATAGTACGCTGTAAATTTTGAATGCTCGTATCTGCTACCGCAACTTTCTTCTCGGCATCAAAACGGTTTAGCTGAATTGCCTGGTTTTCCTTTCTTAATAAGTCAATAGCACTGCGTTTATCATCAAATATTCGGCGCTTATCTTCCACCGCTTCTTTTAAATCTTCTACTTTTTCTTCGAGCTCATTTACCTTTTGCTCCTCCTCTATTATTTGGTTGCCGGTAAAGGTGATGCTTTCTTGAAGGCCCAATAATTGTCCCGATGCTTTCTTTAAAAACTCATCCAGATTTGACTTTGTTTCTTTTAAATACTGAACTTTTTGACTGCTGAGGTTTTTTTAGTTTTCCTTGCTGCGAACCTTATCCAGCATATCGTTGTAAGCATGTTGCATTTGCTGCAATGCTTTTTCCTTTTCTACAAAAGCCAGTTTTTCTTTTTCCAATTCCGCATCTTCACCCGCAATGGCCACTTCTAGTTCAATCCGCTTATCAACTTCTTCCTGCTGCTGTACATTTAAATCACGGTAAGTAATATTAAAACCTTCCAATGCAGCTTTTGCAAGCTCAATGGAAACCTCTTTATACTCTTTCTTAATTTCA
>JBBREY010000117.1:0-6532 GCA_038225275.1 Chitinophagales bacterium
CATACTAAGCGATGCGATGCTGTCTACCTGCGTTTTATCTACATGCCTAAATGGAAAATGATGCAGCAGATCATTGTAGGTATGAATGTTTAATTCTTTGCGCAACATTTCGCCCCGCTGTGCGGAAATACCGGTGATGTATTCAATCGGCGTGTTTAATATATTAGGGAGCGTGCTGATGAGCAAATATAAATCTGTGTGGGTTAAAGTTTCTTCTATTTCCTTTTAATATAAAACATTGATGCCCATAAGCGCCATACATTTTAGTCTACTATCTTAATATGGTAATCCACACTCTCAATTTAATATTGTGGAAATATTAAGTTAACAAAATGTTATTTTCTAGTTATATTCGTTCATATCAACTAAAACTAACGCACATGACAAAAACTAAACTATTTCTGGCAATTTTATTTGCCAGTGTGTTTTCATTGGTTACGCAAGCCCAAGTAAAAGGCAAGGTAACAGATGCTAAAGATGGTTCACCAATTGCAGGCGCCACCATTAGCGTAAAAGGCAAGAGAGCCAACGCAATCTCCAATTTAGATGGAACATTTGAAGTAAAAGCCGACCAAGGAGCTACGCTAGAAATTTCTTATGTTGGTTTTATTTCGCAAACTGTAAAAGGCAGTAGTAATACCGACGTAGCATTAGCGCAAGACGCAAGATCTCTATCTGAGATAGTTGTAACTGGTGTTGGTGTGGCTACATCAAAAAAGAAAGTTGCATTTGCAGTAGAAGCTGTCAATCTTTCTAATCAGGTAAAGGTATCAACAGGAGATGTCGGGCAACAATTGGTTGGCCAGATCGCAGGGTCACAAATAAGCAGTACCAATGGGTCGCCAGGTGCGCCATTAAACATTGTTTTACGAGGAATTAATTCCATACAAGGGGGAACATCTCCACTAATTATGATTGATGGCGTAGAGGTAAGAGCAACTGATTTTAATTCTCTTGATGTTAATGCATACGAGAGAGTAGAGGTTGTGCAAGGTGCAGCAGCAGCAACGCTTTATGGTGCACAAGGGGCAAACGGTGTAATACAATTATTTAGTAAAAAAGGTAAAGCAGGTAAGCCGCTTATTGAATTTAGTAGCAGTGTAACATCTAACGAGTTATTAAATATAGGTGGAGTAAGTAAATCAAAATTTCATGCATTCGGAACCAATGCAAACAATGAAGTGGTAAATGGTTCAACTCTTTTAAGTTTAGATCCTGCAAGTTTAGAGTACAATTCAAACGTGGCTTACAGCGCATTATCTGCTACTAGTTTTGCTAATAAGGCTTACGATAAAAACCTACAATTTTATGACCACTATAAAATGTTCTTCCAAAAAGGATATGCCTTTAACAACAGCGTAACAATATCAGGCAGTAAAGAAAAAATGGATTATTTATTGTCTGCATCTAACAACAAACAAAATTCAAATTTTAAAAATAATGGCGATTACGAACGTTCTAACCTTACTAGTAATATAGGTATTGAACTGGCAAAGAACCTAACATTAAGATCAAGCACTCAATTGGTTTACACTAAAAATACGTTGAACGATGCTACAGGTAGAGGAGTTTTATATAGCCTAAATAATACAAGACCTTTTGCAAATTATGATCAGAAAGACCTTGATGGTAATTATGGTGCTTATTTTGGCGATGCCGTTGGTGTAAATAGTTACAATCCTAATTATGTAAACCAATATTCCAGTACATTAGATAATAAGATGGACGTGGTTCAAAATTTCAGCTTAAATTATAAGTTTCCTAAATACCTTGAACTTGATACAAAGTATGGTTTAAACTTTCAGCAGCAGAATGTAATTTATCGTTACGAAAACCAGGAGCTAAATAAAAATGCGGTTTCTCAGGACTATTTTATCGGAAATTATAATCCGAATGCATCTCCTAGTACAACCGGAGAAATAGATAATATTAATTATAGAACAACCTTTCAAAACTCCTTAACTACTGCAACGATAAGAACAGATTTTCAAAAAGATTTTGGAATAAACTTACCTATTAAAACAAGTACGCAAGTTGCTTTCGATCTAAGGAGAAATAATTTTAAGCAATTTTATGCTTATGGGTATGATGCACCAATTTTTTCTCCATGGAATGCAAGTCAGGCAGGTGTTTACAAGGTAGTATCTGATAGAGCTACATCATCACTTACATATGGCACGTTGATAAACCAGCGTATAGAATATGGAGATATAGCAGGTGCTTCAGTAGGAATACGCCGTGACTTTTCTTCTTTATCCTATGTAGAAGGTGGTAAAGCATCAAGTTTTCCACGAGGAGATGCCTACTTAAACATTTCTAATTTTAATTTCTGGAAAGACCGAAAAATTAATGATGTAGTGAATTATTTTAAAATTAGAGCTGCCTATGGAGAAGCAGGTATACAACCAGCTTTTGGACAGCGGGATATCCTTTTAGGAGCGGCCAACCTCGGCCCTAATAATGTATTTAGATTACCAATTACTCCGGGAAATAAAAATATAGAGATTGAAGTAACTAAAGAATTAGAATATGGATTTGATCTTGGTTTTAAATTTCTGAAAGGAGATTGGTTAAAAAATGCTTCAATTTCGTTGACCAAGTGGGACAGAAAATCAGACAACGTTATCTATAATGTTGATGTAGCTCCATCACTTGGATATGGCAGTGCACCACAAAATGCTTACGGCCTAGGTTCTAATGGTATTCAAGCATCTTTAAATTTAAATGTATTATCAAGCAAGAAATTCTCATGGGATTTTACAACAAACTTTTCACAACAAACTTCAAAAATTACGAAAGTGAAAGGAGCTGAGGTTGTAATTACATCTGCTGCAGGTAGCACTAACTATGTATTGAGAGAAGGCGAAAAAATAGGACAACTTTACGGTTTTTTAATTTTAAAGTCACTTGACCAATTAAATCCAATTACTGGTCAACCATTTATTGCTAAAGCAAATCAAGGAAACTATGAGGTTGCAAGTAACGGCTACGTAGTTGATAAAATCACAAAAAGACCGGTAAGCTCCCCAACTCAATTTTCATTTGGCGATCCCAATCCAAAATTCAATATGAGTTTTATCAATACCATTTCATTTAAGAATTTTGTTACGTTTAATATGCAATGGGATTGGGTATATGGTAGTCACTTATACAATCAAACCAAAAGCTGGATGTACAGAGATGGTATTAGCAGCGATTATGCAAACCCTATTACAATTGATGGACAAACGCAAGCTTACACGGCATTTTACAGAGGTATTTACCAGGCAGGTGCAAACAATGGAACGAAAGATTATTTTTATGAGAATGCTTCTTTCTTACGTTTAAGAAATATTTCTGCAGCCTTCGATTTGGCTAAATATACAAAATTGGCTTTTTTCAAAAAAACTCAATTGGTATTATCTGGTCGTAACTTAATTACAAAAACAAAATACACCGGTTACGATCCTGAAATAAGTTCAGGTACTAATAATTCTTCTTTTGACAGAGCGGTAGATCATAATACAATTCCAAATACGAAATCTTACACTATAGGATTAAATATTTCTTTGTAATAACTAACTTAAAATTTAAGAAAATGAAAAAAATAACAATAGCTTTTAGTTTAGTCTTACTTACTGTCGTTTCGTGTAAGAAAGAATTAAACATTATAGATACAAATAACCCAAGCCCTTCGGCGGCGGCCTCAGAGGCAGGCGTAATATCTTTAGGGCAGGGTGCCATTTATAGAAATGGATTTTTTGATTTAAAATACAGTGATGGGGTTTACGGTAGGTTTTGGGCTGGTGCCACTGGCTTCCATGAAATGATGGGAGATATTATTGGTGTGGAAGCTGCCAATGCTTACATTAACCAGATTGGTTGCCCTAATAAGGTAACGTTAGATAACGGTACAGTTGTATTAAACCCAAGTGCGGTAAATACTCAATATGCACTTTTAAGAAGTGTAAATGTAAATGCTCAATCAGGGAGCAATCCTACATACTATGAATGGGCTTATATGTACAACATGATTGTAGCAAGTAATAGTGTTATAGCTATTGCAAACAAATCTGCCTATACATCTGAGGCTGCTACCAAAAAAGCGACCATTTTAGCTTGGGCATATTATTGGAAAGGATATGCTTACGCAAGAATTGGCTCTATTTATTTTGCAGGCTTAGTACAAAATGCATCATTTGAAGACCAGTCTACCAACGGAAATTATGTTTCTAAAGAAGCTATTATCACAGAGTCTAATAAAATGTTTGATAATGCTGCCACGCAATTGGCAGCTGCTTCAAGCACTGCGGCCTATACAGAAGTGTTGGGTAAATTGATTCCTTCTTTTTTACAAAAGGGAAAAGGCGGTGTATTTTCAAAAGCCGAGTTTTTAAGGAATATAAATACCATGAAAGCAAGAAATATTCTTGTAAATACACCTATAGCGGCAATGTCCTCAGCGCAATGGTCGAGTATATTAACGCTTACTACAGATGGTATTAAATCAACGGATAAAATATTTACAGGACGCACAGATCCAAACGGAGATTTTTTAGGGACCACTATTGCAGATAAAGTAGCTTCTGCTGCTACCGCCACACAAACCTATAAATTAAGTGAGCGCTGGGTACAAGATTTTAACACAGGTGACCAACGTTTTACAAATAATATCACCAAGTTGAATCCGGGAGTAGGTAATTTTAACCAAGACAGGGGGAATTCATTTAACACTCGTTGGACACTTAAAAAAGCAGGAAATGGTTTAGCAGGTGTAATTGTATATGCAAATACAGACCCGGGTGCAAATGAAATAACCCTTTGCGGCACATATGAAGAAAATGAATTAATGAAGGCTGAAGCAACTTTAAATGTTGGTGGTTTTTCTCCTGCAAGTATAATCTCTGCTATGGCATTGGTAGACAATGTTAGAAACTACCAAGGGGCAGGCTTAATGCCTACTGTAGCTGCTACCACTGCAGCAGCAAAAGAAGAATTGCGTAGAGAAAGAAGGATTGCGCTTGCTTTTAAAGGCTTGTCTTTTTACGATGCCCGTAGAATGGATATTATTGATCCTTCAAAGTCTCGTACAGGCTGTGTTGTATTAGCAGGTACTACAGGAACACTAAATACAAACGCAACTATTAATTATGGTTTTTTGGATTATTGGGATGTTCCAGATAATGAACTTGCATATAACCCTGCTGCTGCAGGAAGTGCAGCAACAAAAAATCCTAAATAAAATTTCTTTCAAATCAATAAAAAAGACCCGAAAAATTTCGGGTCTTTTTTATTTAAAATATTTCATTGTTGTAAACTGCTTTGAAACAGCGGCATTTATAAAAGATGGCGTTTTAATAATGATAAATGCTAAATTGTCAATCCTGAAAATTATATGGTTTTAGTGATATGTGAAACCAAAACTCTCCATTTAAATTTTATAATATTAATATTAGCATGGTTGTTGAAACTGTACACATATTTTAAACAAAATACAGACAAATGGAAAAGATGCAAAAATTGGAATTGATGGACAAGATTTTAAGAGAACTTGATGATCTTAAACACAGCCAAACATCGGTGCTAAAAAAAATAGCTCAGATAGAAGTTGACAATATAAACCTAGGTGTGGCTTTGTTAGATAAGAAACTACCAGATGTTCATGAAGAAGTTGACTCAAGTGTACAGATTGTTACTGCGCTGCAGGAAGAATTTCAAGTTTACAGAGATAAATTCTTTTCAGATAATAAATTGGAAGCCTTGGTTGACCCAACAGCTTAGATAATGACGATGGACAAAATACTATAGTCCATATTATTAATGCCGTTGCAGAAAATGATTAGATGGTTGTTTATATTGACAATTCACTATTCACAATTCACTTTTTTATTTCTGCACGGTTCTTTTTTTTCCAAAATTACCTCGGCTTTTTCCGTTGTTGCTTCTTGTAAAAGATGAAATATTATACTCCGGTTGTTCACCTAATTCTTCTGGTATAGCACATTTCAATACTTCTTTACCAATAAGTTTTTCTATCTCAGCAAATTTTCGTTGTTCTTTTACATTTATAAGTGTATAGGCAGTTCCATCGGCTTCGGCTCGGGCAGTGCGACCAATGCGGTGTACGTAATCTTCACCATCGTGAGGCACATCAAAATTTATTACCAAATCAATATCATCAATATCAATACCGCGGCTTAAAATATCTGTTGCTACCAACACATGCATTCTTCCGCTTCTGTACATGCTAAGGGCATTTTCTCTTTCTTCCTGCTCCAGATCGCTGTGTATTTCGCCAGCATTAATTCCATTCCGCTTAAGATCTTTGGTAAGTTGCTTTACACTAAGCTTGCTGCTGCAGAACACCACAACCATTTTAAATTCCTTGTGCTTTAATAAATAAACTATCAGCGGTATTTTTTGCTGGTCGTGTACTACAAATGCAAACTGCTTAATTTTCTCCGGAGGTTTACTCAACGATATACTTATCTCTTCAGGATTGGTTAAAATTGTTTTTGCAAGTGTTCTGATTTTTGGTGGCATGGTAGCGGAA
>JBBREY010000118.1:0-6350 GCA_038225275.1 Chitinophagales bacterium
ATGTTTTTGCTTTCTTTCCGGGGTTTATGCTTGGCTATTTAATTTATGGTACCATGCATTTTGCCATACATGCCTGGAATCCTCCATTTAAATGGATGAAGCCATTATGGAGAAATCACCACTTACACCATTATAAACATAGTGATATGGGATTTGGTGTTAGCAGTACTTTTTGGGATCATGTATTTGGAACTATGTTCGATCTTACCAAAGAAAAGGAAGATAAAGACAAGGTGAAGGAGTTAATGTTTACAAAAAAGTCTGCTTAGATCTATTACCAACGTTCTTCTTCAGAATCCTTGTGATTGCTCTGAGCGTTCTCTTCTCTTGATTTTATTTTTTCTAATTGACGTTGAATAAAGAGTGCTGCTATTATTTTACCGGCATCTTCTTTTTTATTCTCTGCGAGTAGTTTGTTTAATTTTAACTCGTTAATATCTGCTCTGTAAAGGATATAGATGAGCTTATTAAAATCATGTACGATCAGAAAATTTATTTTTTCAGTAAGAAATTCAACAAAGTTGGTTTCGTTTGTTTGTAAAGAGAACGAATCATTTACTATATGAACTATTTCATTTTTCATTATTAGAATTTTTCCAAAACACCTAATGCAAAAAGAGCAAAATCATATTTTGCCGGATCCTTTTTATCTAATGTTTTCATAGCTTCTGTAAGTTCTACTGCTGCAAGCCAATCAGTAGGCTTCCTGGTTAATAGCCCAAAATGTCTTGCAACTCTTGCCACATGCAAATCTAAAGGTATTACCAATTGAGAAGGTGAGATCGCTTTCCAAATACCAAAATCTACACCTTTATTATCGTTTCTTACCATCCAACGTAAATACATATTCAATCTTTTACAACTTGCTTTTTTTGCCGGACAAGCTATATGTTTAAGTGTGCGCTTGGGTACATTCTCTAAAGAAAAAAAATAGTTATAAAATCCGTTCAATCCGTTTTCTATATTTTCGTCTCCTTTTTTTAAAGATGTTGTAAATGCAGTTTCTAAAGATTCATTTTGATTGTAATGATGATGAAAAAAATCTATAAAGTATAAAAGGTCTGTTGGATTGAAAGTGCGATGTTTAAAATTTAATAATTTTTTAAGATCATTGTCGGTATGCTGTAAACAGAACTGGTGAGGAGCGTTATCCATCCACTGCATTAACTCTTTACTTTTATTTATAATGGTAGTACGATTTCCCCACGCAAAAATAGCAGCGAAAAAACCTGCTATTTCAATATCCTGTTTTTTTGTAAATAAATGAGGAATACAAATAGGATCTGGCCCAATAAAAAAAGGTTGATTATATTCATCAACCTTTTTATTAAGAAAATCTTTAAGTTTTTTATCAATCACTTTTATTTCAAAATTTTAATATCATAATC
The DNA here is from genome assembly GCA_038225275.1 of Chitinophagales bacterium. Lineage (GTDB taxonomy): Bacteria > Bacteroidota > Bacteroidia > Chitinophagales > Chitinophagaceae > Ferruginibacter. Next base: position 1,389 of record JBBREY010000118.1, read on the forward strand.
ATGTCAGAAAAAACTCGGCTGCTGCATTATCCAATCGCCATTCTTAAATCTTCCACTAAATCATCTGCATCTTCTATACCTACACTCAATCTTATCAAACTATCTGCCAGACCGTTTTTAATTCTTTCTTCTCTTGGTATGCTCGCGTGGGTCATACTTGCAGGGTGATTAATTAAAGACTCCACGCCACCTAAACTTTCCGCTAAAGCAAATAATTTGGTTGATGTAAGAACTTTATTAGCAGCATCCATGCTATCGTCTTTTAAAACAAAACTCATCATACCACCAAAACCCCGCATTTGTGCTTTTGCAATATCGTAATTGTGATGGTCCTCAAAACCACACCAGTAAACTCTTTCAACTTTTGGATGATTGCGTAAAAAATTTGCCACGACAATACCATTTTCGCAATGTGCTTTCATACGTACATGCAAAGTTTTTATACCACGCAATACTAAAAAACAATCCATTGGTCCCGGCACTGCGCCGCAACTTTTTTGTATAAAATACAATTGATCTCTTAGTGCATCATCGTTCATCATTAATGCGCCCTGTATAACATCACTATGTCCGCCTAAATATTTTGTTGCAGAGTGCATCACTATATCAGCACCAAGATCAAGTGGATTTTGTAGATAAGGCGAAGCAAATGTATTATCTACACAAAGCCAAGCCCCTGCTGCTTTTGATATCAATGAAACAGCTTTTATATCGGTAATATTCATCAATGGATTCGTAGGCGTTTCAATCCAAATTAATTTTGTTTTTGCTGTTACTACTCTTTCAATATTGGTAACATCTGTTGTATCTACATAAATAAATTTTATGCCGTACTTTTCAAAAATCTTTGTAAAAAGTCGATAAGTGCCGCCATACATATCATTGGCACAAATAACTTCATCGCCAGGATTTAGTAATTTAATCACGGCATCTGTAGCTGCCACGCCACTTCCAAAAGCAAGACCATGTTTTCCATTTTCAATGGTTGCAAGTGCATCCTCTAAAGCTTTTCGGGTAGGGTTTTGGCTACGTGCATATTCATAACCTTGGTTTACACCTGGTGCTGCCTGAACATAGGTACTTGTTTGATAGATGGGCGTCATAATAGCGCCAGTGCTAGGATCTGGTACTGTGCCTGCGTGTATAAATTTTGTACCTAAGTTATGTTTAATGTTGCTCATATGTTTATTTTAATGTGCCGCAAAATTAACTCAAAAAAAGCGGTAAAGGCATAAAAGATGAACTTCTGCGTTTTTAAAACTCATAAAATTTTTGCAAGATTTAGAAAACGCCAGTCTATATTTTCGGCTTCGTGTGCATGTTTCGGTTCAACTTTGTTTTTCAAAACGGTTGCGCTTAAAATATTTTCTTTTACCAGTTTTTCTTTGCTAGAAAAAATCATCTCCTGTATTTGTTTATTCTCTAACCAGCTTTTTTGAGGTGTCTCAAAGCCAATCTTATCAGTATTCCAAACAACTTTGTTGGGGATTTTCCCCGACATTGTTTTCCTTAATATATATTTTGTAAATCCGTCTTTTATTTTAAAGGAAGATGGAAGGGAAAAAATAAAATTCACCAGTTCAAAATTTAAAAATGGTAGACGAACCTCTGTGCCGTGTGCCATACTATTTCTATCAGCAAAGCGCAATAACTCTTCCAGACCGTGCTGCATTGTATTATTATATAAAATGTCATTAAGTTTTGTTACTGCAGGTTTGTAAATGCCCAGCCATTCTTTTCCTATTATTTTTTTTAAAAGTTGATTGTTTATAAACTGGCTATGTATAATTTTATTGTATTCTCTTTTTTCCAAAGCCAGCGCAGCTTGAGATGGTAGGTAGCCCGCAATTATATTTTTAAAATCCCATTTTACAGGCACATTTGCTTTTTGTAATAAAAGTCGTTGCTTTTTTGCTTTTATGTATTTCCCTTTTGAACTTAGTTCTTGTAAATACCAATGTAAATATTTTGTGTAACCGCTTAGCGTTTCGTCTGCACCCTGTCCATCTAACAACACTTTTACATTATTTGCAGCTGCTAGTTCGTATACTTTGTATTGGGCATAAATACTCGATGATGAAAATGGCTCTTCCTGGTGATAGCAAAGTTTTTCAAAATCGTTTAAAAGCCCCTCACTGGTTGGCGTAACAGTAAAATTTTGAAGTTTAAAATTGTTGCAAAATTCATTTATAAAAATACTTTCATCTTTATTAAACCCTGGAAATACTGCTGAAAAGGTTTTAAAGTTTCTTTGATCAGAAACTGCTTTTTGCTGGATAAAATAGGCGATTGCTGAACTGTCGATTCCTCCACTTAAACTGCTGCCAACAGCTAAGTCACTTCTTAACCTACGTTCTATTGAATTTTCTAACAGAGATTCTAATTTTTGAACCGCTTCCTTTTCTGAAATTTTTATAGAATTTTCTTTATTAATATCTCGGTACCTTCTAAGTGTAAAATGCATAGTACTTAAAGAAAGCAAACCTGTATAAGCGGGTGGTAATGAAAAGATGTATTTATAAAATGTTTGAGATTTATTTGCTGCATTCTGAACCTGACCGAGTGCCAGATAATTTACCATCATTTTTTCATCAGCAATTTTAGTAATGCCTGCAGCCCATAATGCCTTCATTTCGCTGGCAAAAGCAAATAAATTGTTTTCTAAAAAATAGTAAAAAGGTTTTTCTCCAAATATATCTCTGGCGCAAAACAGTTCTTTTAATACATCATCCCAAATGGCGAAGGAAAACATGCCATCAAAATATCTCACGCACTCATCTTTGTAAAAATCATAAGCGGCCAAAATAACTTCTGTATCGCTTTTTGTGGTGAAATGATATCCTGCTTTTTGCAGGTCTGCTTTTAATTCTTTGTAATTATAAATTTCACCATTATAAACAATGCTATATCTGGTTAAATAGTGCATGGGCTGCGCAGCTGCATCAGATAAATCTATTATTGCCAATCGCCTGTGCGATAATCCTGCAGTGTTATCTGGATTTATCCAAATGCCTTCACCATCGGGCCCTCTGTGCGAAAGGGAATCCGACATTGTTTTCAGCGCTTTGGTATGTATAAGTTGTTTTTGAGGAGATATTATACCTGCAATTCCACACATTTTGTAAATATAATTACTAAGTGTGGAAAGCAGTATATAAATGAAATGCTGTAAAGCTTATTAACTGAAGTTATTTTGAGAACACAATAGGTAAAACTGTTTTTACATTGTCCCAAGCCATAATTAAATCTGCACCTGTACTATTTTCTTTAAATACCATTGTAAAATCTTCCAATGCAGGTTGCTGTTTTAAAACGGGAACATCTGTTTTAAAGATATCTTTTGCGGGGTTTATGTGCAACCCCCAAGTATTAAGATTGCTGTTGAAAATAATCGTCCATCTATCAGAGTGAGGAATACAATATAAAACATAAGAGCCTTTTTGAATGTTTTTACCTGCAATGTTTACGTTTTCAAAAAATTCAAGTTCAGTAGCCTCATTTGCACCAAGTCTCCAAGGCACTCCATAGGCACATAAACTTTCTGCTGATTCTCCAAAAAGCATACGCCCTTTTTTATGTGGTCGACTGTAAATTACTTTTGCAATTAAATGAAGAGAATCATTTCCTTTCATTTTTTCAATTGGATAATCTACAGGAAACCAACTCATATCAAGCCATGATTGATCAGCCTTTACATAAGGATTATCATTTTTAGTAACTGAGTCTATGCCTGATTCTTTTGAGTTATTTTTCACAACATTATTTTCTTTGCAGGAAAATAATGTTGTGAAAACAGCTACTAATAAAATACTGTAACCTTTATTCATATTACTACATTGAAATTGGTAACGCAACTTTTACATTATCCCAACCAGCATTCAATGTAAATCCAGTTTTAGTTTTATCGAAGTAAATATAAAAGGCTTCAGCAATTTCAGTAGTGGTTTGTGTAGGAACATCAACTCTTAATACGTCGTTGGCTTCTTTATAACTATATGCACCCCAAACATTTAAATCTTTATTTATTATAATTGTCCATTTATCTGCCTCGGGTATTGCAAAAATTGAATATTTTCCTTTCTTTACTTTGACATTATTTATATTAACATCATTAAAAAATTCAACTTCGGTATTTTCATTAGCACCAAATCTCCAAACCTTACCATATTCAACGAGTTTCCCAAAAACCACTCTGTCGTTTTTAAGTGGTCGGCTATAAATTACTCTTGCAGCCAACGCATCTGGATTTTTACCTTGTAATTTTAATACACTGTAACCGGCAGGATAAGTTGAAATATCCATCGGTGATTTGTCAAGAACTGGGATAGGCGATTGTGCAAAAACGCTGACTGTGGAAATTAATCCTGCTAAGAAAACAAATAATAATTTTTTCATTTTTTATTTCAAAGATAAAAATCAATTTTTTAATAATTCTGCAATTTTATTAACGGCAAATAATTTAACATCGGGTATAAAAATTTCGTACCAACGGCTAATGTTCATTTTGTTATCTAAAAAGATTTGATAAGCGGTATCTGTTTCTACAATATATGTTGCACGTCTTGCAAGCCCACCAAAGCTTTTTTGCATGCCTTCGTTAAACCTATAATTATACAACCAATCCTGTTCCTGCATATACGGAAACATGGCGGCAAATTTTTCAGGGAAATGGGCTGATTGTAATTGCAATAATTTATAAGTATTTCGTGTAAACTTTTTCAGATCATTAGCAGTTGCAAACTGATTGGTGTCGTTGGCAAGAAAAAAATCGTAGACCACATCTGTAAAAGCGCCTGCGTATAGTCTGTAAGCTGGTTTAAAAAGTTGTTTTATTTCGTTTGTGGCGTGGTGTGTGTCTGTAAAATCGTCTATAGCTCTGTGTAACTTAATGCCTTTCTGTATTGCTGCCGGGTAATCAAATTGCTTTTTACCCTTTATATAATCGCTGATCATATTGCCCAC
>JBBREY010000119.1:0-6346 GCA_038225275.1 Chitinophagales bacterium
AAGGGTTACCTAAAAATATTTATAGCATTAATTAAAAACTAAACCAACATGACAAAACGAATTTTATCATTAACCCTCACAGCAATTGTTGCTGTAGTATTATTTGCATCTTGCTCAAAAAAAACCAACAAGCAGGGTCGCTACATACCATCTAACGCAGGCGTAGTTGTTCTTGTGAACGGTGAAGCACTAAACGCAAAATTGCCATGGACAGAAATTAAGAACAATGAAGCTTTTAAGAAAATGATTGCTGATACGAGCGTATCATCTTTTACAAAATCTCTTTTAGAAAATCCTGACAACAGCGGCGTAAATATTAAGGCAGACCTTATTCTTTTTGTTGTGAAAGATACGACCGGTGGATACACTGCTGTAGAAGGTACAATAAATGATGAAGCTAAATTTAAAACCATGCTTACCTCGGCATTAAAGAATGCTAAAGAAACAACAAAAGATGGCTTCACTTATTTTGCTGACGAAAAAACAAGTGTCGCTTATAACAAAGAAAAATTTATTGTGACAATAAACACACCACAGTTAAATGATATACAAAAAACAATGTCTGCTGGGATGGATAGCACAACTGATATCGGCATGGCAGAAGTGAAATACACAAGAGATATGAATGCTGTTGCAGCAGAAATACTTTTTTTGAAAGAAGATGCAAGTCTTGCAAACAATGAAAAGTTTTCCGGATTAATGGCGGAAAAAGGAGATGCTCATTTTTGGTTTAATGCACAGTATTTTTCACCTACTGCAGCATTATCGGGCATCGGCGCCATGGCCAACCTAAGTAAATTAACTGATGGTTCTATTACTACAGCTACTGTAAATTTTGAAAACGGAAAAATTAATTTAGACGCTAAGTCTTACGGCGGAAAAGAAATTACCGATTTGTATAAGAAATACAGTGGAAGTGATTTTGATAAGTCGATGATAAAAAATATACCATCAAAAAACCTGGCAGGTTTATTTGCATTCAACTTTAAACCTGAAGGGGTAAAAGAATTCTTAAAGTTGTTAAATATGGATGGATTGGTAAACCTTGGTGCTGCTCAGGCAGGTTTTAATTTAGACGATTTTGTAAAAGCAAACAAAGGTGATATTATGATTGCTGTTACTGATGTTAGACAAGATTCTGCTGCAGGACAAGCTGCTGATTTTATTTTTGCTGCATCTATAAACGATAAAACATCTTTTAATAAAATAATAGATGCCGGTAAAAAGTTCGGTGGACCAATGTTGGGTGCTGATAATAAGTACGCCTATAATGTGAATGATAAATATTTTGTCTTTACCAATAACAAAACAGTTACCGATACTTATATAGCAGGTACTGCAAATACATCTTTTGATTTTATGGATAAAATTAGCGGTGGACCATTCGGTGGCTTTGTAAACTTTCAATACATCTTCAACAACATGAAACCAAAAGTTTCAGCAGATAGTTTAGATGTTGAGATGTACAATGCTTCTGTAAAAATGTGGGATAACTTACTCATTAGTGGTGGTAATTTTAAAGATGGTGGACTAACGCAGCATTGGGAAGTAAACATGATGGACAAAAACACCAACAGCTTAAAACAATTAAACAGTTATTTGGGTGTAGTGTCAAACATTCAGGAAAAGAAGAAAGAAAAAAATAATATGGCTTGGATGAATGAAGATGTAATGTCACCGGCAATGGATACAACAATGATGACTTCAAAAGCTACAATGGTTCCTGCAAAAAAATAATAAAATAATCAAACTTAGAAGCCGTCCCTTACAAAGACGGCTTTTTTATTGTTGCATTTATGGATATTTTACTTGATAATATTATTCCTGATTTTCTTGAAAAAGAAAAGACTGATAAATCTGAAGTTTGGAAAAAGATAGTTTCATTTAAAGAAGGACAGAAAACAGAAATTATTGCACCGAGTGGAAGCGGCAAAACATCCCTCATTCATTTTTTATATGGAATGCGAAAGGACTACAGCGGAACACTTTTATTTGACATAAAAAATATCAAAGATATTAATCCACCTGAGTTGGCGGATATGCGTGCAACTAAGCTCAGTATTGTGTTTCAGGATCTCCGTTTGTTTAAAGAATTTAGCGTTTTACAAAATTTAGAAATTAAAAGAACCCTATCGCCTTACCACAAAAATTCTTTAATAAATGAAATGGCAGAAAGGCTTGGCATTACCAATAAACTTTCTCAAAACGCTGGTACCTGCAGTTATGGTGAACAGCAACGAATAGCCATTATCCGTGCTATGCAGCAGCCATTTGATTTTATTATTTTAGATGAACCATTTAGCCATCTTGATGAACAAAACGGTAAAAAAGCAATGGAGTTAATTGAAGAAGAAGCCTATAAAAGAGGTGCAGGAATTATTCTTGCAGACCTGCAACACAACCCATTTTTTAATGCTGACACTACTTTACATTTATAAACATGGTTGAATCAAATAAGAACATTTCCTTTAAAACTATTGCTGCATTTTTAAAAACGGGCAGTAATAGTTCTCGTCTTTTTAGTTATGCAGGTTTGGCAATTGGCGTAATGTTATTATTGTGTTGTGTGCAGTTATACATAAATATCAATCTCCTTTTAAAAGAAAAAAATCCACGGAAAAACGGCTACGATTTTATATCTGTTACGAAAACGATTACCAACGAAAACATGGGTAAGGACAATCGTTTTACTAACACAGAAGTTGAAAATTTTAAAAAGCAACCCTTCATTGAAGATGCTGCCCCCTTGCTCAGTAACCAGTTTAGGGTTAAAATGAGTGCCGGAGATATTATTCCTTTCAGCACCGATCTGTTTTTAGAATCTATTCAGAATAATTTTATCGATACGCTACCCCCTTCGTTTACATGGCAGCCCGGTCAAACAACTGTGCCCATCATTTTCTCTGCAGATTTTTTAGAAATGTACAATGTTTTTGCGCCTGCGCAAGGGTTACCACAATTATCTGAAAGCAGCATTGGTGCAGTAAACATAATTTTAGAATGCTCTGCACCGGATGGAACAGAAATGAAATTTAAAGGTAATATCGTTGCGGTTAGTGATCGCTTGAATACAGTACTCGTGCCGGAAAGTTTTTTAAACTGGGGTAATAAAATGTTTAGCACAAATCCTGAGCAACCTGCGGCAAGAGTGTACATTAAAACAACAGATGCAAACAGTGTACCGCTTCAAAATTATTTGCAGCAAAATAATTATCATGTAAACAAAGACAAAACAAAATTCGGTAGAATTAAAAGTACACTTCAGGCAATTGTAGCTGGACTTGGCGGGCTTGCATTACTGGTTGTTTTATTATCGGTTTTACTCTTTTCTTTTTATTTACAATTAATGATCAGCCGAAGCAAAGACAACCTGCAACTATTGCTAACACTTGGTTATTCACCTTTATGGCTCAGTAAAACAGTCGCTAAAAAATGGATTTCCGTTTATGCAGTTATTATTTTAATTGCAGCTGTTGCAACACAACTTTTTCAATATTTATTTCAGAAAAATTTTATTGCAGGGCAAGATTCACTTTCACCATTTTTAGATTATAAGGTGGTTATTTTGGCTTCTATTTTATTTGCACTTTGCATATTTTCGAGCTATCGGTTAATAAAAACGCAGTTGTATAAGTTGTAATTACTAAAAACTTTCCTAAGTGAACTAAACAACTTTAAAAAGAAACCTACCATTGTCCATGGTCAACCGTCCATCGTCCTTCACAAAATATTCTCATAAATAATTGCAGCGCCCTGCCCCACACCCACACACATAGTTGCAAGGCCATACTTACTTTTTCTTTTTTGCATTTCGTGTAACAACGTTGTAGATATCCGTACACCACTGCAACCCAGCGGATGGCCAAGTGCAATGGCGCCACCATTTACATTCACAACATCTGGGTTTATTTTCAACTCCTGTATACACGCAATACTTTGCGATGCGAAGGCTTCGTTCAGTTCAATCAAATCAATATCCTCTATTTTTAAACCGGCACGCAGCAATGCTTTTTGTGTTGCAGGTACCGGACCAATTCCCATCACCGCAGGATCTACACCCGCAACAGCCATTGCAACAATTTTTGCAATCGGCTTTAAATTGTATTTTTTAACAGCCGCTTCGCTGGCTAATAATACCGCTGCAGCGCCATCATTTATTCCACTACTGTTACCGGCAGTAACAGTTCCATCTTTTATGAAAGCAGGTTTTAATGCAGCCAGTTTTTCCAAAGGAGAAAGCCTTGGATGTTCATCTTTTGTAAAAAGAATTTCTTCCTTACCATGCTTTATTTTCACCCCTACAATTTCTTCCTTAAATTTTTCTGCTTTGTTTGCAACATCATATTTTGTTTGGCTTGCCGCCGCAAATTCATCCTGTGCTTCACGGGTTACACTCCATTGTTTCGCCACATTTTCAGCCGTCTCTCCCATAGTAAAAGGATGATACAGTTCGCTCAACTGTTTATTTATAAAACGCCAGCCCATAGTAGTATCAAAAATCTGCGGATTTCTATCAAAAGCACTTGTACTTTTTGGCATTACAAAGGGTGCCCTACTCATACTTTCCACGCCACAAGCAATCATTAATTCTGCATCGCCGCAGGCTATTGTTCTTGCGCTATCCATTATTGCCTGCAAGCCGCTTGCGCAAAGTCTGTTCACAGTATTACCCGCAACCGTCGTTGGTAACCCTGCAAGCAAAGCCGCCATACGAGCCACATTGCGGTTATCTTCGCCAGTCTGGTTTGCTGCACCAGCAATCACATCCTCAATAGCATTTACATCTACACTTGGATTTCTCTCCACAAGTGCTTTAATAGTGTTTGCCAGCAAATCATCTGGACGAACACCCGAAAGCGCACCCCCATATTTCCCAATCAGCGTTCTTACCGCATCAATTATATAAACCGTTTCCATATAAATATTTTATCAATTTTTCTATGCAAAGAAACAACTAATAGAAATAGGTTTTAATTATGAATAAATTTTGCTGGAAGATAAAAAAGAGAAGAAGCTAAGAAGAAAATACTTCCATATTTAACTGTTGAGTAGCTAATTCTACTGTTGTCTGTTGGCCATCGTCCGTGGTCAATTTCTTATCTTTGCAAAATGGCTGAAAAGAAAAACATACGTGACTTTGACCTTGTTGGGCTAAAAGAATATTTTGAAACTATTGGGGATAAGCGCTTTAGAGCCATGCAGGCTTATGAATGGCTTTGGAAAAAGAATGCCCGCAGTTTTGATGAAATGAGTAATTTATCATTAGATCTTCGTACAAAATTAAAAGAAGAATTTACATTACCTGCTATAACAGTCGATGCTACACAACACAGCAATGATGGCACATTAAAAAGCCGTTTCAAAACCTGGGATGGTCACATGATTGAAGGAGTGCTTATTCCTACAGAAAAAAGATTTACAGCATGTGTGTCTTCGCAGATTGGTTGTAGCCTTACCTGTGCTTTTTGTGCTACGGGTAAAATGGATCGTAAGCGCAATTTATCTTTTGATGAAATTTATGACCAGGTTGCTTTGCTAAATGAGCAGTGTCAAAAAACCTATCAGAAAAACCTAAGCAACATCGTTTACATGGGCATGGGTGAACCATTGCTTAATTATAAAAACGTACTTAAATCTATAGATAAAATTACTTCTGCAGAGAGTATGAACATGAGCCCAAATCGTATTACGGTTTCTACAGCTGGGGTTTCAAAAATGATTCGCCAACTTGGTGATGATAATGTACGGTTTAATTTAGCGGTATCGTTGCATGCGCCTACTGACGGGCAACGTACAGAAATTATGCCCATCAACGAAAGTAATAATTTAAAAATATTAATAGAGTCGCTTCAATATTTTCATCTTAAAACAAAGAATGAAATAACGCTTGAGTACATTTTGTTTAATAATATAAATGACTCATTGGAAGATGCTGAAAATCTGGTAAAAATTTACCGCCAGGTTCCTACACATCTTATAAATGTTATTGAATACAATCCTATTGCAGGTGTTTCGTTTATGAAGCCTGATGAAGAACGTACTAATGCTTTTACAGACTACCTCATTAAACATAAAATAAATGTACGTGTGCGCCGCAGCCGTGGTAAGGATATTGATGCAGCTTGCGGGCAATTGGCTAATAAGTAGAAGCCCCATCTATCTACCCTGAAAGGGGAGGAAATCTAGATGATCAAAGCGAGATGATATGATAAACATTTTTGTATTTATCATAGTTCCTTGTACGCCCAAAATTCCATTTTCGCCTTTAACGTTTTGTTTATTAAACTTTTTTCTCCGCACACCGTCTATGATGTATAACAATTAAAAATTAAACTTAAGACCATGA
>JBBREY010000120.1:0-6300 GCA_038225275.1 Chitinophagales bacterium
AACAACAATACCTCCAAGTGGAATTGGATTACCGGTAGTTTGCTCCCAATAATCGCCAAGATCTACAATTTTTACAAGTCCTTTATCTGCGTAAGTAAATCTATTTTCATGTATAATAACTCCAAGCCCCTTACCCTCTAATACAAAGTTTTCAATTTCATCGTAGCGTAAGAATATTTTATTTTTAGCTTTCGGATAAGCCAATGAAAACAATAAATGTGCTGTTGTGTTTTTTCCGGGAACAGCAATTAAACACTCTTCCACATTTGCGTCTTGAAGAGCAACGCTGGTAATCAGTAATGGACCTACTCCCCTACCTAAAGCACTACCACTGTTTAACAAATTATATTGATGCTGTACCAAAGGCAGAACTCCGTAGCTCAATTTCGTGACTGCTAACTTTCCATCAATTGCCCATTGGTTAAGTGTCTGCACATCTTCCAATACTGCTTCAAAAGAAAAATTACCTGTATCTATTTTATTATTAACCAATGCATCAAAAATAAAAGTATCATTTGGGCAGGGAGAAAAACCAATTTGTATCGTTTGCTTGTGCATTTTAAATCAGTTGCGGATTAAGGGTTACTAGTTGCGAGTTGCTCTACAATTCTTTGAAGATGTTGATTAAGGTTTTCAATAGACTCTTTCATTTTCCAGTTCGTCTTTATACGCTCCCCTACAAAATTACTTATGCTTCGAATTTGTAAAAACGGAACATTCTCTTGAATACATACATAGTGAAAAGCTGCTCCTTCCATAGACTCTACATCGGGGTCATATTTTTTAGAAAACATAGATGACTGCAGAAAATTATCAGTTACTGTATTTACTGTAATCGATTTTGCGGAAGTTAAATTGAAACTATTTTCAATAGCATTTTCTAGCCAACCATTTTTGTATGGTACGGCGTTTGCATCCATAAAATTTTTTTCGAAAAGCGTAAAAAAAGACTCATTTTCATAAATTCCTAAATCTGCAAATGTATCGGTCTGAACAAAAAACGTTTCGCCTAATGAGAATGAATTTTTGAAAGTGCCTGCAATGCCGGCTTGAATGACAAAATCGTAGGAAGTTTGCTGCAAACGCCTTGTTAGCGCATATATACACGCCGGACTACCAACACCCGTTATTAGAATATCGGCTGTTTTATTCTGCAATGAAAAGGGAATAATTTCAAACTCGGTAGCCGCTACAACAAGTAGTTTCATACTGCAAAGTTAGCCGCATCTGCTAAAGAATATTAATATTACCAAGTACCTTTGCAAAGATTTATAAATTGCGCAATGGTTTACATAACAAGAATAGAACATTTTAATGCTGCGCACAAGCTTTTTAACCCAAGCTGGAGCAAAGAAAAAAACGAAGATGTTTTTGGAAAATGCGCAAACGAAAACTGGCACGGTCACAATTTTGAATTGTACGTAACTGTAAAGGGCGTACCTGATAAAGAAACTGGATTTGTGTTTGATGCAAAAAAATTGAGTGTAATTATTAAAGAGCATGTTACTGATGTACTTGACCACAAAAACTTAAACGTTGATGTGGAATTTATGAAGGGCAAAATTTGCTCTATTGAAAATTTGGTGATTGGAATATGGGATCAATTAAAAAACAATTTACCCGCACCAACACAATTACATGCTTTAAAATTGTATGAAACACCAAGGATATTTGTAGAATATTTTGGTGAATAAGAATAGAAAAATAAAAAAATTATGCAGTCAGTTTCAAATAAAGTTGCGGTTTTTAGAAAAGAACATTTTAATGCAGCGCATAGACTTAATAACCCCTCTTGGGACGATGCGACCAACAAAGAAATTTTTGGGAAATGCAATAACCCACATTACCATGGTCACAATTACGACCTAATTGTAAAGATAGTTGGTGTGCCAGAAGAAACTACAGGTTATGTAATGGATACAAAAAAATTAAGTGATCTTATAAAGGCGAAAGTGTTAGACAGATTTGATCATAAAAACTTGAACGAAGATTGTGCAGAATTTAAAAATTTAAACCCAACCGCAGAAAACATTGCCATAGTTATCTATAATTTATTAAGGCCTGAAATAAAAGCTGAACTTGATATACAACTAAGGTTGTATGAAACGGAAAGAAATTTTGTAGAATATCCGGTGTGAGATGTGAATGGTGAGTGGTTAATTGTGATCGGTGAATTGTGAATAGTGTTTTAATGGGATGTAATTAATTTTCAAGTTTGTTGTGCAGACAATAAAAGTTGAAAAAAGAATAAATGATGAAGGGCTGCGGGATAGAAGCGTAAATACTTTTGTGAGGAACGAACAAAAGATTGAAGCGCATAGCCCGAACAAATGTTGACAAATGCATTTAGGCGAAAGCCCCAAAATATTAAAATAAAAACAAAAAAATGGCATACAAAAAAGTAGAGAGTTACGATGAAAATGTAACAGCAGGATTAATAAAAAATTATAAAGAAAATATTGCTTTACTCGGAGAAGATGTAGAGAGAGAAGGTTTATTGAAAACGCCTGAGCGTATTGCAAAAGCAATGCAGTTTATTACACAGGGTTACGGTCAGGATGCAAAAGCAATATTAGATTCGGCACGTTTTCATGAAGACGTAAAGAAAATGATTATTGTAAAAGACATTGAGTTGTACAGCATGTGCGAGCACCACATGTTACCGTTTTATGGTAAAGCACACGTAGCATATATTCCAAACGGTTACATTACAGGCTTAAGCAAAATTGCAAGAGTGGTGGATGTTTTTAGCAGGCGTTTACAAGTTCAGGAAAGGCTTACGAACCAAATAATGGATGCAATACATGAATCGTTACAACCGCTTGGAGTAGCTGTTGTTATTGAAGCTTCGCACCTTTGCATGATGATGCGAGGAGTGCAAAAACAAAATTCGGTTACTACTACTTCAGCTTTTACGGGACAATTTGAGCACCACGAAACGAGGAGTGAATTTATGAGATTGATCAGTTCTAAGTTGCACTAAACCTTTTATAAATACATTTATTAAGCCACAACCTTACAAATTTAGTTTTGTAACATTGTGGCTTTTTAATTTAATAAAATATATTTTTGGAAGAAGGGTTTAAATTTTTAAACAAAATAAACAAGTATGAAACACGCATTTATATTTCCGGGGCAAGGTGCACAATTTGCAGGCATGGGTAAAAATTTATATGATAGCAATACTGAAAATAAAAAATTATTTGAAGATGCAAATGATATACTCGGATTTAGAATAAGTGACATCATGTTTACCGGTAGCGACGAAGATCTTAAGCAAACAAACATAACACAACCTGCAATATTTATCCATTCTGTTGCAGCATTTAAAAATATAGAAAGTGCGAAACCAGATATGGTTGCCGGTCACTCTTTAGGAGAATTTTCAGCATTGGTTGCAAACGGTACGTTAGATTTTGCTGATGCACTAAAATTGGTCTCGGTGAGAGCGCAAGCCATGCAAAAAGCATGCGAAGCAAGCCCTAGCACCATGGCTGCTGTGCTAGGTTTGGCAGATGAAAAAGTAGAAGAAATTTGCCAACATATCACCAACGAAACTGGCGAAGTTGTGGTAGCTGCAAATTATAATTGCCCTGGGCAGTTGGTAATAAGCGGTAGCATGGCAGGTATTGAATACGCTTGTGCAAGAATGAAAGAAGCAGGTGCTAAACGAGCTTTGGTGTTGCCTGTGGGTGGGGCGTTCCATTCACCATTAATGATCTCCGCAAAAAATCAATTGGAGGATGCAATAAATAGTACGCTTTTTAATACGCCCAATTGTGCCGTGTACCAAAACGTAGTGGCAATGGCAGTTACGGACCCTAATCAAATAAAAGAAAATTTAATAGCACAACTTACAGGACCTGTAAAATGGACGCAGTGCGTACAGGAAATGGTTGCGAATGGTGCTACACATTTTACCGAATGCGGACCGGGAAAAGTACTGCAAGGATTGGTGATGAAAATTAATAAAGAGATGGTGGCAGAATCAGTCAATTAAAACTTTAAAGTCAACGCTTTGCTAAATAAGTTATAATAAAGCGGGCTTTCCCAAATTAAGAGAAAGCCCCTTTTTTATAGAAAGATTTTGATAATCCAATTAGTATGTAAACTAATCAAAAAACTATTTTATAAAGTCGAAAGCACGCTATTCATCGAGCGAACTGCATCTGCACTTTTTGCAAATGCTGCTTTTTCTTCATCATTTAAATTGTAGTCTACAATTTTTTCCCAGCCATTTTTACCAATTATAACAGGCACACCAATACAAATATCGCTTTGCCCATAGTCGCCATCTAAATAAACGCAGCAAGGAATCATTTTCTTCTCATCACGAACTATTGATTCTACTACTGCTGCACCTGCTGCACCCGGCGCATACCATGCGCTTGTACCAAGTAAGCCTGTAAGTGTGGCACCACCAACCATGGTATCTGCTGCAACTTTTTGCAATTGTTCCCCACTCAAAAATTGAGAAACCGGTACGCCACAATATGTAGCCAATCTTGTAAGCGGAATCATAGTAGTATCCCCATGCCCACCAATGACATTTGCTGATAAATCATTTGCACTGCAACCTATTGCTTGCGAAAGATAATAACGGAAACGTGCACTATCCAACGCACCGCCCATACCAATTATTTTTTCTTTTGGTAAACCTGTTTCTTTCAACGCCAAGTAAGTCATAGTATCCATTGGGTTGCTTATAACAACAATGATACAATCAGGAGAATATTGTAAAATATTTTTTGCAACAGTTTTTACAATACCGGCATTAATGCCAATTAGCTCTTCACGTGTCATACCTGGTTTACGAGGAATGCCAGATGTAATTACCGCTACTTTACTACCAGCAGTTTTGCTATAGTCATTTGTGCTGCCAATAATTTTTGTATCAAAACCTTCCAATTGAGCGGTCTGCATTAAATCCATTGCCTTCCCTTCTGCAAAACCTTCCTTAATATCAACTACTACAAGTTCATCGCATAATTGCTTGCGAGCAATATTATCAACGCAAGATGCACCAACTGCGCCGGCACCAACAACTGTTACTTTCATGATTTTTTATTTGGTTGTAAATCTTTTTTTGCAGGGCAAAGGTAATTGATAATGTATTTTTTTGTAGATAATTTAAAGAATCAATGTAGAAACTTTGAAAATTAATTACATCAATACCCTTTATTCGCTTTTTAACTTATTAGAAGCATCAAACCAATTATTTTTACTGCTTATCCCGTATACCAACATGAAAAATCTCCTCATGACTGCAATACTATTTGCGGTTTATTGTAGCGTGCTTGCACAAAATAAAACCACACTTACAGCATTATTTGACAAAAACACAAAAAACGTAAAACTGCGTTGGCAAAATATATCTGATATACTTTCCTATAGTCTTCAAAGCAGCATGGATAATAATACGTTTAAAGACATTTTCAATTTTAAAGCAAATGATGTATCAGTAGGTGATTTTATAAAGTACAACGACAACAACCCGGAAGTGGGTAAAAATTATTACCGATTAAAAATTTATAAAACTAATAGTAGGGTAGAAACTTTATCATCAGTAATGCTAGTAAGCGGAGATACAGAAAATACCTGGTTGATTTATCCTGTGCCTGTTGGCCAGGTTATAAATTTACAATATACGGGCAACAATGCACTTGATGGCGTAATTACTATTTTAATAGAAAGTGTAACCTCAGGGACTGTATTTACCAGGTTACGGCTTGCATCTACAACAAGAAAAATAACTATTCCCATTTCAAATATTGGAAAAGGCACTTATGATATAAGAATCTACGTGAGCAACAAGCTAGTTTGCAACCAACGTGTAGTTAAATATTAAAGTGCTGCCGCAATAAGTTTAAAATCTGGATGATCTGAAAAATCCATCTTAAAATCCCCTTTCTTACTATATAAAAAAATGGAAGGGAAACTGCGTACTTCATAAAAAGAACCTAAGAATCTTTTACTGTCATACCCTACATGAATATTTTTATAGGCTGCAAGATGTAACTCTTTATAAAACCTTTTTACACTTTCAAAAGACAACGCACTTGCAAGAACAATTTCTGTGTTTTTAAATGATTGAATGTTCGCAATTAAATCTTCAGTTGCATGCACACAGTGATCACAATCAGGACTAAAAACCATTATAATAACTGACTTTTTTTTCCTTAAATTTTCTTTAGTTAGAATGGAACTATCTGTAGCATTGACCAAACTAAAAGGCGGAATTGTAGGTATTCTTTTATAAGCTGGCTCCACAGGAGGTTGAATCTGAGCTGATAACCCTCC
>JBBREY010000121.1:0-6178 GCA_038225275.1 Chitinophagales bacterium
AATGCATAATATTTTATTTGCAAACAGAAAGAATCTTGGTACAACAAGTTTGAAATTATATAGCAAAGAGGCTGGGGTTCAGAACAAGCGCTTTTTAGACGATCTTGTAAATGCAACTTACGGGTGGCAGGTTCAAGGTGATCTTAGAGAAGGACTTAATCGTGGAGTTACTACTGTTCCAACATTTTTTGTAAATGGAGAAAGAATGGCAAAGCCAACTTACGAAGACCTTAAGAAGGGAATTGAAGATGCAATCAAGAATTTAAAGAAAAAAGCAAAAGCACCGAAAGTTGCACCTGTAATTGAGGAAGAAGAAGTAGAAGTGGAGGAAGTGATTGTTGCAAAAGCACCTGCCAAGCCAGCTGCAAAAGCAAATGCTAAAACACCGGTAAAAGTCGCTTCAAAAGCGCCTGCAAAATCTGCGGTAAAACCGGCAACAAAAACTGCAGTTAAGGTACCGGCAAAAACTGCTGGTAAAGCGCCTGCAAAACAAAGAGCATAAAATTTTAATTTGATAATATTTAAAACCACCTTTATGGTGGTTTTTTTATGCCTTTTAAATATTTCAAATGGTAAGTTTTAAAACAGTATTAAAAAAATTTGGTACCAAAGGGGAGAAAACTGGTTGGACCTATATTGATATTCCTGAAAAGATTGCACAACAATTAAAACCAAATTGCAAAAAATCTTTTAGGGTAAAAGGTAAAATAGATGACCACGCAATACACGCAATTGCGTTAGCACCGATAGGAGAAGGGAATTTTATTTTAGCAGTAAATGCAGAAATGAGAAAAGCCATTAAAAAAATTCATGGGGCATCAGTGGAAGTTAATATCGAGGACGATGCGGAAGAACTTATACTAGATGAAGGCTTAACTGCATGCTTAAACGATGAACCTGCAGCTTATAGTTATTTCAAAAGCTTACCGCCATCTCATCAAAACTGGTTTTCCAATTGGGTAAAAAGTGCCAAAACCCAAATTACTGTAACAAAGCGAATAGCAGTTATTGTGGACGAATGCCTTCAAAAAATGAATTTTTCAGATATGATGAAAAAATATCGGGATGACAAAAATCTTATTCAGTAACCTCAACTATATATTGTAAAATATCTCTGCCATCAACGACAATTCTCAAAGGGAAAGTATCTTCTTTTTTAAACTGATAAGTAAAACTGATAACACCGCCATTATTTTCAAAATTCATTGCCTCAGGTTTTGATTGTTTTTTTTCATCACCAATTATTAAGGAGATATTTTTAATGTCGATACTGCCATTAACGGGTAAATTAAATACTACTGGTTTTTTTAGAGTTGTTTTTATAAAACCTGTAATGGGAGAGGGTTTACTTAATCCCAAAGCGAAAGCATAATTACTAAAAACGGGAAGCGCATAATAATCTTTCACATTTTTTACACCACCACCAAGCTGCCAAGCGCCATTATCAGGAAAATAAGCAAGATTAAAAAGTTTTCTGTCTGCGAAAAAATATTCGCTTGTAAATTGTTTAGTGAACACGGTACTTTTCTTATCTAAGTATCCACTAGCTCTAGTAGCATCTATATAAAACCAGGTTTCTGGGCTTTGCCCAAGTTGAACAACATTCCAAGAATAATTTTTTTCGTCGGCCGCTTCATTTATTTCTGCTGCATAATTTTTAACGTAACCATCAACACTCAAGCAACGAATATTTGCAGCACTACACATTTCCTGCACCAACAGTGAAAAACCAAGTGGCGTAGCTTTTCTTAAAGCAATCACCTTTTCAGGGAGAATGTTTTTATCATCATTTTGCCTGGTTCCTTTTGGATCAATTTGTATGTTGTTAGCTATCCAGTAAAAAATTGCCCTTGCTTTTTCTTGATTGTCAGCAAATTTTTGAGTAATGGTATCTGCAATAACTGCCACATTAAAATTATTTAATGGACCAA
Source organism: Chitinophagales bacterium (assembly GCA_038225275.1). Lineage (GTDB taxonomy): Bacteria > Bacteroidota > Bacteroidia > Chitinophagales > Chitinophagaceae > Ferruginibacter. The sequence goes on from JBBREY010000121.1 coordinate 1,932, forward strand.
GCTTTTCAACCACTTCATCAACATTTTTATATTTTGATTGTTGAGCAAAACATGCCAACGTTAATGCTGATAAAATAAAAGAAAATACAATTTTTTTCACGCTTTAAAATTACTGATGCAATCGTTAACATACACACAAAAAAAAGACCTTGAAACTTCAAGGCCTTTTATATATTTTCTTACCATATTATCTTAAGAAAAGTATTTCTCTATACTTCGGTAATAACCAAGTGCTGTCATCAACCATTAATTCTAACTTATCTACATGGTAGCGAATTTCATCAAAATAATTACCCTTTACATCATCACAATACGCAACTGCTTTTGCTTTGCTTTCAGTTAATTCATTTGCCTTTTTACGTGCTTCAATCATAGCTTCTGTTTTATCGCTAATGATGTTAATGTGTTCACTTAATTTTTGCACAATTTGCAATTGGTTTGCATACCCTTCTTTCGCAATCCCTGCATCTTTTAACCCATTAATGTTTTGCAGCAAAATATTTTGATACTTGACAGCTGCAGGTAAAATAAGTGTGCTCGCTAGGTCTCCCATTACACGTGCTTCAATCTGTACTTTTTTTACATACTCTTCTAACATTATTTCGTGCCTTGCTTCCAATTCGCTGTGCGTATAGATGTTATTTACTTGAAATAGTTTTTTAGACTTGTCACTTACATAAGCATCCAGAGCCAATGGAGTAGTTTTTACATTCTCCAATCCTCTTTTTTCAGCCTCTGCTGCCCATTCTTCACTGTAACCATCACCTTCAAACAAAACCTTTTTACTCTCAACAATATATTTTCTGATAGTCTGTAATATCGCAACTTCTTTTTTCTCGCCTTTTTCTATCAGCGTATCTACATCAGTTTTAAATGTTTTTAATGTTTCAGCCATTACCGTATTTAAAGTAGTCATTGGTACAGCACAATTTGCTGATGAACCTACTGCTCTAAATTCAAATTTGTTACCGGTAAATGCAAATGGAGATGTTCTGTTTCTATCCGTGTTGTCTAACATTAACTCCGGAATAGATTTGTGTATATCTAACTTCAAAATCGCTTCATCTTGTTCGTCAAAATTCCCGCTAACTCTTTCTTCAATTTGTTTTAAAACATCAGTTAAAAACTTTCCAATAAATATTGAGATTATAGCTGGCGGCGCTTCATTTGCGCCAAGACGGTGATCGTTACCGGCAGTGGCTATTGATGCTCTGATAAGACTTGCATAATCATGAACCGCTTTAATGGTATTTACAAAAAATGTAAGGAACATTAAATTTGTCTTAGGCGTTTTACCTGGTGCTAGTAAGTTTACTCCGGTATCAGTACTCATGCTCCAGTTGTTGTGCTTGCCACTACCATTAATGCCTGCAAATGGTTTTTCATGCAACAACACCATTAAGTTATGGCGTTTTGCGACACGCAACATCACATCCATCAACAACGTATTATGATCTACTGCAAGGTTGGTTTCTTCAAATATTGGTGCACATTCAAACTGACAAGGTGCTACTTCATTGTGACGTGTACGAATAGGAATTCCAAGTTTGTATGACTCTCTCTCAAAGTCTAACATAAATGCATAAATACGTTCTGGTATTGCGCCAAAATAATGATCATCTAATTGTTGGCCTTTAGCGGGAGCGTGACCGAAAACTGTACGACCTGTAAGCAATAAATCTGGGCGTGCATTTGCCAAGCCCGCATCTACCACAAAATATTCCTGCTCCCAGCCAAGTGTAGCGGTTACTTTCGAAATATTTTTATCAAAATACTGGCACACATCAACTGCCGCTTTATCAAGTGCGACCAATGCTTTTAGTAGAGGTGTTTTTGTATCTAAAGATTCACCTGTGTAGGAAACGAAAATGGTAGGAATGCACAATGTTTTACCATCACCGATCTCCATTATAAAGGCAGGAGAAGATGGATCCCATGCAGTGTAACCACGTGCTTCAAAAGTTGCACGAAGTCCACCATTTGGGAAGGAAGACGCATCGGGTTCTTGCTGAATTAATGCAGCACCTTCGAATTCTTCAATAGGAGTACCGTCACCTTTTAATGTAAAAAATGAGTCGTGTTTTTCAGCAGATAAACCTGTTAATGGTTGAAACCAGTGGGTAAAATGAGTTACTCCTTTGCTTTCTGCCCATGCTCTTAATCCATTAGCAATTTGGTTGCCCATTGCACGGTCAATTTTTTTACCGCCACGGGTACTTGCTAGCAAACTCTTGTATGCGTCGTCGCTTAAATATTTTCTTGCTGCGCTAAGCGTAAATACATTTTCATTAAAAATACCTGTTATTTTGGAGGCATTGTCAACTTTTACATTTGAAGGAGGATTCCCCAAATTTTTTACTGCATCAAACCTTATTGAGCTCATAATTTTATAATTTGATTGCAAAAGAAGCCTTTTTTTAATAAATCAGCAAACTATTTTTAAAAAATATAGCAAATTTTGTAAGAGGGTTTAAAAATAATTGAAATATTTAAAATTATAATGTGTTTTATTATTCTGTAACCCTGATATTTTTCCAGTTTATCTCACAAAGAATAGGAATTAAAAGGAATGGAAAATAAATGCTCCTATAACGAATAAGTGCACCGGCAGCAGGCGTTATGTATCCCGTAAAGAGAAAAATTAAGAATGTAAATACTACTCCAAAAACTATGAAACGATTGTTTCTTTGATGAGTTCTTCTTTGCGTAGCTACCATTATGAGAAACAATAACCAATAAATAATTATTTCTACAGAAAAGCAATTCATATAAAAATTATCAAACTCAGTAGGATAAGGAGATAAAAATGAATGTTTCAATGCAGCTGGTGCCTGTGTTACAAAACTTTTTAAATTTGGCTGAAGCGTATCCATCTTATAATCTGTATGCGCTTTGCCTAGTGCGAAAAATGCCTGTTGTTTGTTTACAATAATTTTAAGTGGATCTACTTTCCCTGAAACGTAATGCAAGGTTATGGTACCTAAAATTCCCGCTGCCAGTAATATAGTAAAACATTTTAGTGCTGATAGTTTGTATTGATAACTCATAAACAAGGCCATAGCGCAAGGCAAAAGGATTACTGCAATAAAATTACGTATTAATAAAATGGCTAAAAAAGATGCTATCAGAAAACTGATCTTCTTCACTGTAAAACCATCTTTTATCCCAAAATAAAGAGAGTAACAAAAAACAGATAGCGCAGTAAGTACTATTAAATCTTTGTGTATGCCCGAGCCAAAATACAAAGTAGATGGCAATAAAAAACATCCTATTATGACTGCCCATCTTTTGAGGGGATAAATATCATTGAAAACCCTATACAATAAAATGCTCCCAAGAAAACTCGTAAAATTAAAAAAGATGCTATTGATGTAATAATTGCCCCTGCTTAAAATATTTGTGAAGGCTAAGATTTTGTAAATAATATTAAAGCGCAGATCGTTCCAGTACGATGCTTTAGAGCCAAAAAACTCTCCCGTTTCTTTGTAATTCGAAGTAAAAAGATCCGTAAAAAAAACTTTAGGGGTGTTAAACAAAGAATGATATTCTTGTATTCCGTATAAGTTCGTCTGGTAATAATCAGTTCTATCATGTAATATATAATAGCTTGCCAACCCAACCGCAATACCAGCTAAAACTTTTATTGTAAAAAGTAATAAAACTATTGGAAGTTTGATTCCACCGCCCTTCACCACCTTCATTCGTGTGAGCCAATAGCCCAACAACAAAAAATAGAAAATAAACAATACAGCAGGCAATGGTATTTTTTTATGTTGTGGGAAGATAGTTAAAATATTGATTTTTATTTATTAGCCATAAACAATACAGGTTTGTAAATTTGCAAAAATCTTAAAACACTTTCCTCAACAATTTTTATGGAAATAACCGTACAAACAGCCGAGCAATTAAGAATAACCGCAGATGAATTTAAACTGATTATTGAAAAATTGGGCCGCACACCAAACTTTACGGAACTCTGCGCATTCAGTGGTATGTGGAGCGAGCATTGCAGTTATAAAAATTCCATAAAGTTGTTAAAAACATTGCCAAGAGATGGGGCTAAAATGCTTGTAAAAGCAGGTGATGAAAATGCCGGGCTTATGGATATCGGTGATGGATACGGAGTTGTTTTTAAAATAGAAAGCCACAATCACCCAAGCGCAATTGAACCTTTTCAAGGAGCGGCAACCGGTGTAGGCGGCATAAACAGAGATATATTTACCATGGGTGCAAGACCTATTGCATCT
>JBBREY010000122.1:0-6155 GCA_038225275.1 Chitinophagales bacterium
GTTCTGTTACACCAAACCTCCGTATTCCTTTGTTTTGGCTTAGTTTTAAAAATTTTCCTTATCAATTGTATCGAAAATTAGCGCTCCAAACTTTGCAAAGAGATGGTTATTTGTCCCTCTATTTTCATCCATGGGAGTTTACAGATATCAGTTCGTTTAAGTTACCATTTTACATAAAAAGATTATCAGGTATTGCCTTAACCGAAAAGCTGAATAGGCTCATTGAAGACTTAAAAAAAGAAGCCTATTTTAGTTCTGTGCAGCATCATATTGAACAATCTAATTTAATACTTATATAGATTTATGGGATTTTCGCTCCACCATTTGTGGCTAAAGATTTGCAACTTCATTTATTCATTCATTAAAAAATTATTATGACAGATCATAAAGACGAGAAGCCATCTACCCCAAACGAACACAACGATGCAGCAGTTAAACCTGAGCCTGCAACTTTGCATACAACTGATCCTCAGGACAAAATGGAAGGACCTATTTCATCGCTCGTGCAGGGCGTAAAAGAAGGATTGGAAGATGATAAAACTAAAGCTGCAGCAGATGAAGAAAAGGATAGTAAAATGTAAATAAATTTATTGTTTTTTATTTTAAGTTTCTTAAATTTATCTTCGTAGCCTTTCTCTGCCTATAATTACACTTATTTTTATACCGACTGTAAAATAGCCATCGGTGTTTTTTGGGTTGCCTCTCCTCCCGTTTATACCAGCATGCTTTTCCAATTGTTGGTCATACAATGCTCTTGCATTAATAGCCTTTGGTGAACCCGCACCAAAGTATTTATCAAACAATGCAGGATCGATATATGTTGTACTAAGATCATCCAGATAATCGGTATGAGTAGTTCTATAAACTGCTTCTGCCCTTAGGTTAATGAGTGGAGACACTTCATATCTCACACCAACACCTAAAGGAATATTTATTTGGTTTAATTTATATATTTTTCTATCAGGATATTCAGCAAAGCCTTGGCCCTCTGTGCTTAAAGGTTGCAAATCAACATACCTGTTTCCCTGCTTTGTTTGTGGGTTAAATGAAAAATAACCAATACCGCCAATAATATACGGTGAAGTGCGTGGAGCACTTCTTTCCTTAGCCAGCCAGTCAATGAAAACATATAATGGATGTATTTCCAGCATGGCAGTAACATCAGTAATATAACTTCTAAAATTAAGGTTCCTGTTAAAGCGCTCTTTGGCAATATCTGTTATGCCAACCAAAATTTTATCATTACCGGAAATTTGACCATAAGTGCCCTCTAGCCTTAACGCAAATGTATTTTTATATGCCACACTAAAAAATACCCCACCACTTATATGTGTTTCACCTAAGTTTAAGTCCTTTAAAAATTTGGTACCTATACCTTTTTTACCACCCAAATCAGTAAGGCAATTCATAGCATTTAAAGATATGCCTGCTTCGTAAAGAATTGGGTTATCGTAATAATCACCATCGTAAAAATAATACTGGGCATTGGCATTCTTTGAGCCAATCAAAAGAACAACAATTAAACCTGCAGTTAAAAATATGCTCTTCATTTAGTTAGTATTGTAAATATTGGAGTATCATTTTCATTAATATACAAAATAATGAATTATCCCTGACTTTTTGATAATTCAAATGCGTGTTTGATATAAAATTTACAAACCGGTTTCAGTCCACACACACCGCATTTTGGCGTTCTGGCTACACATGTATAACGACCGTGTAATATTAACCAATGGTGTGCTCTATAAACAAATTCTTTTGGCAGGTGTCGAATTAATTGTCTTTCTGTAGCTACCGGTGTTTTTGCCCCTACTGTTAATCCAATCCTTGCACTAACTCTAAAAACATGTGTATCAACAGCCATGTTAGGTTGCTCATCAATAACTGATGTTACCACATTAGCTGTTTTTCTCCCAACTCCAGGCAGTTCTACCAATTCATCAACCGTCATTGGCACCACACCATTGTATTTCTCCATTAATAGTTTACTCATACCTGCCAAATGCTTCGCTTTATTGTTTGGGTATGAGATGCTTTTTATTAACGCAAAAAGTTCTTCAACTGTTGCTTTGCTCATTGCTAAAGCATCGGGATATTTTTCAAATATAAAGGGCGTTGTTATGTTGACCCTTTTATCGGTGCATTGAGCAGACAAAATAACGGCTACCAATAACTGAAAAGGATCATCGTAAACAAGTTCAGTTTCAGCCTCAGGTGAATGCTTTAAAAAATACTCAATTATAAATTTATACCGGTCAGCAATTTTCATAAAAAAAGCCCGCAATTTAATATACGGGCCATAAAATTATGTCAACAATTACATTTAATCGTGTGTGTTCAATTCTACAACTCCTCGTTCTGCATAATTAAGTATATTATCCACCGATCTACTGTTCGGGGATATTAATTTTATTTGATCAAGACGTGATTTTGCAGATTTTAAAACCTCAAATCTTTCCTGCAAGTCAGCATCAGTTTCCAACTGTTGTCGTATATATTCAATCTTCTCTGCAGAGCCTTCTCTGTACAAATAGTTGAGAAGATCGTCCTGCGTGATATTCACCATAAAATCATTTAATTGGTTAAAAAAGTCTCTCTACCCATTAATAACGCAAACATAATAAACATATTGTTTGATGATGAAAGATTATTGTAGCGTTTTAACTATAAACAAATCCTCATTGTCTTTTTTCATAAAAAATTTCTCCCTTGCATACTTTTCAATAGATGCTGCATCGGTCTTTAAGAGTGATAATTCTTTTTTGGTATCCTTAATTAATATAGTAAGGTGCTGCTCACTTACCTTCAATTCTTTCAATTTATTGTTTCTAGCTGAAATAAGTCCCCAGTCTTTTGGATCGAAAAACATCATCCACACCAAAAAACCAACACCTGCTAAAAAGTATTTGTTTTTTAAAACATTTAAAATGGGATTAATAATTTTCATGCTGTTAAATTACTAATTATTTACCAAACTTTATCTTACCTGCGGGGTACTGCCCACTATCAGCCAATATTTCTTCAATTCTTAAAAGCTGGTTGTATTTAGCCATACGATCACTTCTGCTAGCTGAACCGGTTTTTATTTGTCCGCAATTAAGCGCAACTGCTAGGTCAGCAATTGTACTGTCTTCCGTTTCGCCGCTGCGATGACTCATAATAGTGTTGTAACCAGCCTGCTGTGCCATGCTTACCGCATTAATGGTTTCAGTTAGGGTACCGATCTGGTTTACTTTTACCAATAAGGCATTGGCAATATCCTCTTTAATACCTCTTGCCAAACGTTCAACATTCGTAACAAAAAGATCATCACCAACAATCTGGCATTTTTTCCCTAAAGTTTCAGTCATCATTTTCCACCCTTTCCAGTCATCTTCTGCCATTCCATCTTCGATAGAAATAATCGGATATTGTTTTACCCAGCTTTCCCAATATTTAACGAGTTGTTCACTCGTCATCTTTTTGCCATCGCTCTTATGAAAAATATATTTTTTCTCTTTTGCACTCCACAACTCACTGTTGGCAGCATCCATAGCAATACCAATCTGGCTGCCTGTTTTGTAACCTGCCGCCTGTATAGCTTCCAATACTGTTTCAATTGCCTCTTCGTTACTTTGTATATTTGGTGCAAAGCCACCCTCGTCTCCTACATTTGTGCTGTATCCTTTTTTCTTCAATACTGTTTTTAATGCGTGAAAAATTTCCACGCCCCATTGCAAGCCTTCACTAAACGTTTTTGCACCAACGGGCATTACCATAAATTCCTGAAAATCTATTTTGTTATCTGCATGTGCACCACCATTTAAAATATTCATCATGGGTATCGGAAGAATTTTTGCATTCGTTCCGCCAATATATCTGTACAATGGAAGGTTGGCTTCTAAAGCCGCAGCTTTTGCAACAGCAAGGCTTACGGCAAGCATAGCGTTGGCGCCGAGTTTACTTTTGTTAGCAGTGCCATCCAATTCAATCATCATAGCATCAATACCAGTTTGGTCAGCAACATCCCAACCGATAAGATTTTCAGCCAATACTGTATTTACATTGGCAACAGCTTTTAAAACAGATTTACCACCGTAGTAATTTTTTTTATTATCACGCAACTCAACTGCTTCGTGTATACCTGTACTTGCACCACTTGGCACTGCAGCCCGTCCTAGACTTTCATTTTCTGTTAAAATATCAACCTCTACAGTAGGATTACCGCGGCTGTCTAAAATTTGGCGGGCATAAATGGATGCGATGTAGCTCATTGCTTAAATGGAATTTGGTTAAAAAATGTACTTGTGACGAAGTTAATTATTATGAATGTATTCTTTTATAAATTTTAGGTTACTAATTATTAAAATACCCACCAGTGGGTATAGGTGGGCTTTTTGAAGGGTGTAATTTTAGACTTAGTATAATGTAAAGAAAATAACAGCGCTATTTTTTGATGTTTCAATCGGATTATTTTTCGCCGAGTGTCAGTTAATAAAATCTAAAAAAGTAAAACAAACATTAATTGAAAATATAGATAAGTAATTGCCTATTTAATTAAATTTAAAAAAAATATATAAAATGAGTAATGTAAAAAGCCTTTTGTTGATAGTTGCAATTTTTTATTGCAGCCATGTTAAAGCCCAATATTATAGAGGCACAGGGGAAATTATCGATTTAGTTGCATTAGAAAAAGCACCACAAAAAATAAATATTTCAGAAAGAAGTTTTGCCAACTTACCCGCCAATTTTTCGCTGGAACAATATATGCCGACACCCGGCGACCAAGGGCAATATGGTACCTGTGTAGCGTGGGCTGTAGGCTACGGAGTATCTACTATTTTATATGCTAAAACCCACAACCTTACAGAAAAAGCATTAATAAATAAATATGCACTATCTCCCACCTTTTTGTATAAGCTTATTAAAGCTGAAACAGATAATGATTGCCAAGGAGGAGCAAACACTATGAATGCAGTAGCTTCACTAATGAAGACAGGCGTAGCCAGATTAAGAACTGTACCCTATAATTGTTTTACTACTATAACCGATGGTGCAAAAACTGAAGCACTTAACTATACCATATCAGATGCATCCATTCTATTTACCCAAAAGGGTGTCTTAAAAGATGACCCTCTCGTAAAAACGCCTGAAGAAAGTGTAGACAATGTAAAAAAAGCATTGGTGGAAGGTAGCCCTGTTGCCATTTCATTTTTATTGCCACCAAGTTTTCAAAGAATAAATTCATCTGTTTGGACCGTTGATGAAAAAGAAAAAGTTGGAGAATGGAAGCACGGAAGCCATGCCATGTGTGTTGTTGGTTATGATGATAATATTGCAGGCGGAGCTTTTAAGGTACTCAATAGCTGGGGAACTAATTGGGGCGACCGTGGATTAATCTGGATTAAATATGCAGATTTTGTTAGTTTTTGCAAGTATGCTATACAACCATTTGCAAATCCAAATACCATTGCACCGGATGAAGTAGTTATAGTAAAGCCTACGCCAACACCTACACCTACACCAACACCTACACCGACACCTACACCTACGCCAACACCAACACCTACACCGACACCAACACCTACACCAACGCCTACGCCTACACCGAAACCTACGCCAGTTGTTGAAAATACATTTACACTAAGTGGCAGTATTGAGTTCAATTTAAATACTGGAGAAACAATGGGCATTAAAAAAACGAGCACAAGAAACTTGACAGTAGAAAATGATGAACCTGCTGCTAAAGAAGATCTTGTTGCTTATACAATGGCCGAAACCTACAGTAGCGGTACCAAGTTTAGGTTTTATATGAATGTAGATAAGCAGGCATATGTGTATGCTTTTGCTACTGATCTTTCAGGCAAGGTTAATTTGATATTGCCATTTGCTGAAAACATTTCTACACTTGTTGGCAGCAACACAGTTATTGCTTTTCCAAGCGATACAAAAGTGATAAAGATGGATGAAAACAAGGGGCGTGACTATTTACTGATTTTATACTCAGCCAGCAAACTAGATGCATTTGATATGGTAGAAAAAATGAATGCCATGAAAGGAGCTTTGAGCGATAAAATAAAATCTGTGCTTGGTAGTAAATTAATAGATAAATCAAAGATTGAATACACATCAGATAAGGTTGGTTTCAGCACTAAAAAATTATCTACACGAAACCT
>JBBREY010000123.1:0-6107 GCA_038225275.1 Chitinophagales bacterium
GTGGTGCTCATTTTCGCCTTCCGCCTTAATATTTAAGTTGCATTTTGCATTATCGCTGAAAGATTTAAAAAAATGCATGAACATTTCTGTTGGCATTTCTCCTATTTTTTCTCTTGTAAATGCAGCATCCCAAACAAGCCATGGTCTTCCACCAAAATCAATAGCAACTTGGGCTAAGCAATCATCCATTGGTAATAAAAAGCCGTATCGTTCTATTCCTTTTTTATTATCAAGTGCCTTTAAAAATGTTTCGCCTAATGTGATAGCCACATCTTCAATAGTATGGTGTTCATCAATATGCAAATCGCCTTTCACTTCTACATAAATATCCATATTGCCATGCTTTGCAATCTGCTCAAGCATATGGTCGAAGAAACCCAAGCCTGTGTTTAATTTACTTTTGCCCGAACCATCTAAGTTTATGGTTACTTCAATATTCGTCTCATTTGTTTTTCTTGTTACCGTTGCTTTTCTCGGCTTGCTTTTTAAGAAAGAATAAACAGCAGACCAGTCTTTTGTACTCAACTCAGCTTCCGCATTGTCTTCCCCTAAATATATTGCGCCCGTCCCTAAATTTTTAGCCAACTGAACGTCCGTATTTCTATCGCCAATAACATAAGAATTTGCAAGATCATAATTGCCATTCATGTATTGTGTAAGCAATGTTGTGCCTGGCTTGCGGGTAGGAGCATTTTCTGCAGGCATTGTTTTATCTATTATGATATCGGCGAAATGTACCCCTTCATTTTTAAATGCTGTTATCACTTTATTTTGTGCAGGCCAGAAAGTTTCTTCAGGGAAAGAAGTAGTGCCTAAACCATCTTGGTTGGTAACCATTACAAGTTCATAATTTAACTCCTTTGCAATGCGAGAGAGGTATTGAAAAACTCCAGGATAAAATTCCAGCTTCTCCAATGAATCCAGCTGGTAATCAATTGGAGGTTCAATTACCAAAGTGCCGTCTCTATCTATAAAAAGTACCTTTTTCATTTTGTATTATAATTTATTTTCTTCCAACTTAAATAGTATGAATTTGGCTAGAAGAACAAGAAGAAAAAAAGAGAAAAGAGTGCAATCTTGTACTTATTGTAAGCTTTTCCTTTTTGATTTTATTATGTTGTTTTAAATACCTAAACTTTAATCATTTTTAATTTAACGACAAGTTTTTTAATGACTCAATCAACTTTTCATTTTCAGCCTCACTTCCAACCGTTATTCTAATACAATTTTTTACCACACTGTTGCGGTTGCGGGTGATGACTTTTTGGTTGACCAATTCACTGTAAATTTTATCAGAATCGCTCACCTCAACAAGCATAAAGTTAGCATCAGTAGGATAAATCTTTTTTATTAAACTGATCTTTACTAATTCACCTTGTAAAAAGGCCCTTTGCTCTAAAATTTTAGTTCTATTCGCTTCAAACTCTTGCTTGTTTTCCAACGATTCTAATGCAGCTTCCTGGTTAAGCTTGCTCACATTATATGGAGGTTTTACTTTATTGTACAAATCAATTATTTCTTTAGAAGCGAATGCCGTACCCACTCTTGCTGCTGCCAAACCTCTTGCCTTACTAAAAGTTTGAGAGATAATTAAGTTTGGATATAAACTAAGTGTGCCAAGAAAAGACGCTGTTTCACTAAAGTCACTGTAAGCTTCATCTACAAATACAATCCCCTTAAATCTTTTTAAGACATCCTCAATATTTTCCAAATTATTACCAGATGGATTGTTAGGCGAGCAAACAAAAATGAGCTTCAAATTTTCATCGTCTATATATTCATTCAACAAATCAACATCAATTTGAAATGTTTCTGTCAAAGGAATTTTTATTAATTCGATGTTGTTTATAGCAGCAGACACATCATACATACCATAAGTAGGAGAGAAGGTGAGCGCCTTATCTTTCCCGGGTTCACAAAATGTTCTGTAGGCAATGTCAATAACTTCATCGCTGCCATTTCCAATAAAAATATTTTCTGTACCAATAGATTTGATGGCACCTAGTTTTTCTTTTAATGCAGTTTGATGTGGATCTGGATAACGGTTAAGTTCCCCAAAAGGGTTTTCATTTGCATCAAGAAAAATAGCATCTTTCCCTGTGTACTCGTCACGGGCACTAGAGTACGGCTTTAATTCTAAAATATTTTTTCTAACTATTTTTTCTAACTGAAACATATCTTATAAACTTTTTAATCTTAGTGTTACTGCATTTTTATGTGCAAACAATTGCTCTGCTTTTGCCATCAATTCTACTGCCGGACCAATATTTTTAATACCCTCATTTGTTACTTCCTGGAAAGTAATTTTGGTTACAAAACTATCCAACGAAACGCCGCTGTAATTGCGTGCATAGCCGTTCGTTGGCAGTGTATGATTGGTTCCACTTGCATAATCGCCCAAAGACTCACAACTGTATCTACCTAAAAACACAGAGCCTGCCGTGGTGATGCTACCAATCATTTCATTGTAATTTTCAGTAGCAATAATTAAATGCTCGGGAGCATAATAGTTGCTAAATGAAATGCAATCCGTAATACTATTTAATAAGATGGATTTGCTGTTTAACAAAGCTGCCGCAGCTAATTCTTTGCGTGGTAGATTTGCTAACTGAACTGTTATTTCTTCTAAAGTTTTTTCAATCAATTCTTTGCTGTTAGATACCAAAATTACCTGGCTATCAGCACCATGCTCTGCTTGCGATAATAAATCTGAAGCTACAAAAGCGGGTGATGCATTACCATCAGCTATCACCAACACCTCGCTTGGTCCTGCAGGCATATCAATGGCAACACCAAACGATTGTGCAAGTTTTTTTGCTGCGGTAACGTATTGGTTACCCGGACCAAAAATTTTATAAACAGCAGGGATGGTTTCTGTACCAAAAGTCATAGCTGCAACGGCTTGTATACCGCCAACACAAAAAATTTGTGTAATGCCTATTAAGCCTGCAGTATATAAAATGGCTGGATTTATTTTGCCATCTTTATCTGGAGGCGTGCATAAAATAATTTCTTTACAACCTGCAATCATTGCGGGAATACCCAACATTAAAACTGTTGAAAAGAGCGGAGCAGATCCGCCTGGTATATAAATGCCTACTTTGTCAATGGCTCTGTTTTCCCTCCAACATAAAACACCTTTTGTTGTTTCTATAACTTGTTTGGTTTCTGTTTGCGCTGTGTGAAATTTTTCAATATTACTTTTAGCTAGCTGTATCGCCTGTTTCAATTCCTCTGAAAGTTGCGCTGCTGCATTTTCAACCGATGCTTTATCAACGGCTAAAGATTTCATCGTTACTTTATCAAAAGTTTCAGCATGTTTTAAAACTGCCTTATCACCTTCGGTTTCAATATCGGTGAATACAGCAGCCACAAGGCTTTCCAGCTTTTCTTTTTCTGCTGCAGGTCTTTCTGCCAATTTCTTCCAATCACTTTTTAAAGGAAATTCTATCTTTTCCATTCTAATCTATTATTAAATTTTTAGAGTATCATTTTTTCAATTGGTATCACTAAAATACCCTGTGCGCCAAGTTCTTTCAGTTTGGCAATTACTTCCCAAAATTCATCTTCTTTAACCACAGAATGTATGCTGCTCCAACCTTCTTCTGCCAACGGCAAAACGGTAGGAGACCTCATACCCGGTAAAATAGAATTGATCGCTTCAATTGCACTGTTGGGTGCATTCAACAAAATGTATTTGTTTTCAGAAGATGTTCTTACTGCTTTAATTCTAAACAATAATTTATCAAGAATGGCTTGCTTTTCAGGGGAAAGGTTTTTGTTTGAGATTAATGCAGCTGAACTTTTCTTAACGATCTCTACTTCCTTTAAGCCATTCATTAATAAGGTGCTTCCTGTACTAACAATATCAAAAATTCCATCTGCTAATCCAATACCGGGGGCAATTTCTACACTGCCACCAATTTCTTCAATTTCTGCGGTTACCTTATTTTCTATAAAGAATTTTTGTAATATTTTCGGATAACTCGTTGCAACTTTTTTATTCTGGAAAAAGGACGGTCCCGTGTAAGTCTCATCTTTTGGAATAGCGAGCGATAATTTACAAGCGGCAAAACCTAAGTTTTCAACGGTCAAAACATCCTTGTCTTTTTCCCAAACTTCATTCTCACCTAAAATACCAATATCAGCTACGCCTTGCTCCACATACTGAGGAATATCGTCGTCCCGTAAAAACAATACTTCAATTGGAAAGTTTTCTGAAGCAGTTAGTAGTTTTCTATCACCATTTGGCAATTTAATGCCACATTGTTTTAATAAATCGAGTGATTTTTCGCTTAGTCTTCCGCTTTTTTGTATCGCAATTTTAAGTTTACTCATTGTATCATTTTATTTGCTGAGTAAATAGTGGAGTTAAATAAAAACCCCGTCTGTTTACTCAGACGGGGTTTTGAAATATTTAATATACATCATTAAAACCTGGCCTGAGGGCTAGTGTGAGAATGATGATGATGTAATGTTGTTGTGTTCATTTTGATCTTTGTGGTGCAAATGTAGGGCGCATCAACTAATAGACAAAATAAATTTCAATTTTTTAACCCTCGGTAATAGCATTCACCATTTTTTCCCAACTGAATTTTTTCTTTTCCTCTTTTATATTCTCAAGGAAAAACTGGTCATTTATAGTAAAATATTCCGTTATTTTTTCAGCAATTGATGCCGCATTTGGCTCGGCTACTAACCCTACAACCCCATCAGGCACTAGCGATGGCAAACCTCCAACGTTTGTTACAATCATTGGGATTTCAAAATGATAGGCGAGGGGCGTAACACCACTTTGGGTGGCATTTCTATAAGGTTGTATAACGACATCAGCAGCGCAGAAAAAATTCCGTACTTCGTTATCTGGGATAAAGTCTGTTCTTAAAATAAGCTTGTCTTGCAAACCTAATGTTGCAACTTGTTCATCAAAAGTTCTTCTGTCTTCGTAAAATTCACCGGCAATTAATACTTTAAAAGGAGTTGCTGTACGTTGTTTTTTAAAAATCGCCAATGCATCCAGCAAAATATCCAACCCTTTGTATTTTCTTATAAAACCAAAAAACAAAATGATTTTATCATCCGTATCAATTCCAATATTTATTCTAGCTGTTTTCTGTTCTATTTTTTCGCCAAAATTATCATACAATGGATGTTGAATAAGCTGCACGGGTTTAGTTTTATCAAATAACTTTAAATCACTCATCACTTTTTCGCTCATCACAATGAATGCATCAATGGGCTTTATAAAGTATTTCGTAAAAGCATGATCTCCCTTTCTTTTTTCGTGTGGGATTATATTATCTGCTATGCAAATTATTTTCGTGTGCTTATTTTGTTTTACTATTCTCAAGATGGTGCCTAAGCATGGCCCCATCACCGGCAACCAATAACGAACTACAATAAAATCAGGTTTTAATTTTTTAAGTTCCCATCCAACTTTTAACCAGTTTGTTGGCAGTACAGAATTGATGCAGACTTTTATCTCGAGGTCAGGGGGTGCAGGCGCATCGCTGTATTGTGTAGTGCCCGGAAAAAGAAAACCGGGATATTGTAAAGAAAATGTATAGATTTTTGTATTAAATGCCTGTTGGATAAATTGCTTTGCCAACCGCTCATTAAATGTAGCAAGACCACCACGCAGCGGATAAGCAGGACCAATAATTACAACACTTGCCATAATTACATGCCTAGTTTTTGTTCAATGAGGTAACTGTTTTTATCGGGAGAATTGCGTGCAATTAATTCGCCAATAAAACCTGCTAAAAATAACTGCGTACCGATGGTCATTGCGAAAAGTGCAAAAAAGAACAAAGGTCTTTGTGTCATACCCGTGCCATCAAAAAAGAATTTAGAAATGGTTAGGTATAAGAATATTGTAAAGCCTGCCATAAAAGAAAATGTACCCCACAAACCAAAAAAGTGCATGGGGCGTTTGCCAAATTTGCCGACAAACATGATTGATCCAAGGTCTAAAAATCCATTCACAAAACGCTCCCAGCCAAATTTTGTAACACCATATTTTCTTGCACGATGCTCCACCACTTTTTCGCCAATCTTTCTAAAGCCGCTCCACTTGGCAAGTATAGGAATATAGCGATGCATTTCAC
>JBBREY010000124.1:0-6104 GCA_038225275.1 Chitinophagales bacterium
TGAACCAAAGCTGCGGGATGGCTTACTAACACATTTAATTAATTAATAAAAGGGTGCTTTTTAAGCACCCTTTTTTATCTTTACCATGCATGAAAAAAATAATCTTATCATTACTACTCTCAATCGTTCTTTTAATTAACCATGTTTCGGCTCAAAATACTGAGCAACTTCACCAAACCGCTCAAGCATTTATGCGACAAGGTGATTACTCCAACGCCATACTTGTATTAAACAGAGCATTACAGCAAGCTCCTGAAAACACTGCATTTGCAAAAGACCTTGCACTAAGTTATTATTACCAAAAAGATAATTTAAAGGCATTAGAAACTATAAAACCTGTATTGGATAGTAAAGATGCAGATGACCAATGCTTTCAGATTGCAGGTGATATTTATAAACAACTTGACCAAACAAAAGAGTGCGAAAAAGTTTATAGAAAAGGCGTAAAGAAATTTCCATCCAGCGGTCCTTTGTATAGCGAGCTTGGCGAAATCGTTTTTGTTGACAGCAAAGCTGAAGCCATAAAAAGCTGGGAGAAAGGTATAGAGACAGACCCATCTTACAACAAAAATTATTACAATGCTGCCCGCTATTACTTTTTTTCTGCAGAAAATATCTGGGCAATCATCTATGGCGAAATGTATGTAAACATGGATCCCGTTGGTATTAAAACACCTGAAATAAAACAACTTATCTTAGACTCTTATAAAAAATTATTTACTGACCCGTTATCCGAAAAAACACTAAAAGATAAAAACGTATTTGAAAAAAGTTATCTTGAAACAATGAATAACCAGAGCCCAATTACAGCTGGCGGTATTAATGCTGAAGTACTTTCTATGGTGCGGGCAAGGTTTACACTAGACTGGTTCTCTTTAAAAAACAGACCCGCATTCAAACTATTTTCATACCACCAGCAACTATTAAAAGAAGGTATGTTTGAAGCCTACAACCAATGGCTATTTGGTGCCACAGAAAATTTAAATGCTTACGAAAATTGGGTTAAAACACACGCTGCGGAATATGAGGCATTTTTAGCTTTGCAAAAATCTCGTATGTTCAAAGTGCCTGCTGATCAATATTACCACTAAATTAATATTTGATGTTTAAACATTAATATTTATGTTTGTGATAACTAAACACATTAACATGAAAAAAATATTTATGATCGTAGCTGCTGCAACTTCTTTTGCAGCCTGCAACAACAACTCGACCAACAAAGTAGAAACTACAGAGAAACAAACGGCAGCAAGTATGGATGGTACTGCATATGCAGTTGATTCTACTTCTACTATTACATGGACAGGAAGCAAGCCAACAGGTAAACACGTTGGTACTTTTAAAATTTCAACAGGTGTACTTAATGTAAAAGATGGCGCATTAACCGGCGGCAATTTTACCATTGATATAAATTCTTTAAACAACGAAGACCTTGCTGCAGATGCAGAATCTAAAGGGAAACTGGAAGGTCATTTAAAAAGTCCCGATTTTTTTGATGTAGCAAAATACCCAACTGCCAAGTTTGAAATTACAGCAGTAGAGGCCAATACAGATACCACAAAAAAAGATATAACACATATCATTAAAGGCAATCTTACCCTAAAAGACAGCACCAAAAATATTTCTATACCTGCGAGGGTTACAATAGATGCTAAAACACTGGCAGCAACAGCAACATTTAGTATTGACAGAACTTTATGGGGCATGAATTACAAAGGTCCAGATAATCCACAAGACTGGATCATAGCAAAAGCTGTAGAACTAAAATTAAATTTAAACGCAGCCACAAAATAAATCAACTTTCAATTTTTGATAAGCCATCTGTAAAGGGTGGCTTTTTTTTTATAACTTAGTTTTTGAAATAGTAACGCCGGAACTCAGTAACGGAAGCGATATTTACTAAAACGATCATAGCCAAAACGCTTGTTAAACTTTCATAAATGAACGAACATTCCAGAATATTTGATTTTATGTATTATCAGCAGGAACATTTTCCTAAAGCTGATATGCTTGCTGCAAAAATAAACAATGTGTGGGAGCCGATAAGTACTGACGAAGCGGTTGCGTTGGTAAATAAACTTAGTGTCGGTCTGTTAAAAATTGGGGTGGGCGGAAACGATTTAACGGTAGAAAAACAAGACAAGATTGCACTTATTTCTCGCAACAGACCTGAGTGGTTGATGCTTGACCTTGCATGCCAGCAAATTGGCGCAATACTTTGCCCTATTTACCCTACAACAAATGTAAACGAGCTGGAATTTATTTTTAACGACGCAGAAATTAAAATTGCTTTTGTAAGTGGCGACGAAATTTTACAAAAAGTAAATGATATCACACCGAGGGTTTCATCTTTGAAAGACGTTTATGACTTTGATATATCTCCCGAAGTAAAATTCTGGAAAGATTTAGTAAACGATGTAACAGATGCTGATTTACAAAACCTAGAAACTGTTAAAGCAACAATTAAAGCGCACCATTGCGCTACCATTATTTATACATCGGGCACAACAGGTTTCCCTAAGGGCGTAATGTTGAGCCACAGAAATATTGTAAGCAACGTAGAAAACGGAAAAATTAGTTTCCCTTTTAGTGACAATCCGCAGGGAAGAACCCTCAGTTTTTTACCCCTCAATCATATTTTTGAAAGGCTTGCCTCCTATATATTTATGAGCAGCGGGCACTCTATTTACTTTGCAGAAAGTATGGAAAGCATTGGTGATAATTTAAAAGAAGTACAGCCCACTGTATTTTGTACTGTACCTCGTTTACTCGAAAAAGTGTATGAAAAAATTATGGCGAAGGGTGCGGAATTAACAGGTATAAAAAAACAACTTTTCTTTTGGGCCGTAGACCTTGCAAACAAATACGACAACCTTAACAGTGGAGGAATAAGCTATAATATACAACTTGCACTTGCTAATAAAATTATTTTTAATAAATGGAGAGAGGCACTTGGCAACAATATTTCTTACATTATTACAGGAGGAGCAGCCTGCCAGGTAAGGCTTTTGCGAATTTTTAATGCAGCACAAATTCCTATTTTTGAAGGTTACGGACCTACAGAAAACAGCCCGGTAATAAGTGTGAACCGCCGTGAAAAAGGCGGGATGAAATTTGGTACCGTCGGCCCTGTTATGAAAGGGCAAGAGGTGAAATTATTGGAAGATGGCGAAATATGTGTAAAGGGACCAAGCGTAATGATAGGTTATTACAAACGCCCTGAACTTACTGCTGAAACGATAAAAGATGGCTGGTTACTTACAGGAGATATCGGTGTTTTTGAAGGCAAATTTTTAAAGATAACTGATAGAAAGAAGGAGCTTTTTAAAACAAGTGGTGGCAAGTATGTTGCTCCGCAGCCCATCGAAAACAAAATGAAGGAATCCCCGTTTGTTGAACAGATTATTATTATAGGCGCAGAAGAAAAATTTGTCGGTGCACTGATCGTGCCATCAATGCCGAGTTTAAAAGAATGGATGCGCACGCAGGATATACCTTTTACAACAAATGAAGATGCAGTGCACAACCCTAAAGTGCGTGGGCTTTATAAAGAACTTATAGAATCTTTCAACAAGTTTTTTAACCATGTTGAGCAGGTTAAAAAATTTGAATTACTACCTAATGAATGGACCATTGAAAGTGGAGAGCTTACGCCAACGCTAAAGCTTAAGAGAAAAGTTATTATGGAGAAATTTAAGCCGGCTATTGAAAGAATTTATCAATAACCATTGCTTATAATGTTAGGTATGTTTTCAAACTCTTCTGTTTTGTCAACAAAACCATGAGAGCCTAAATTTTCACACAATGTTCTGTTGTATTCGGTTGCTTTATTTGTAACCATTATAACCCTCATTGCAGGATAATTGGTTCGTAAATATTTAAGCAGATCAATGCCGCTTTCCTCTTGCAAATGAATATCAAGCAGGGCAACATCAGGCGTCGTCTTTTTTACAAGCTCAATAGAATCAATAAAATTTTCTGCAATAAATATTTCTGAAACGCAAGATAATTCTTCTACCATCTCTTTTAAGCGAATAGCTACGAGCCGGGAGTCATCTACTATTAAGACCTTTATATTTTTTTGATTTTGCAGCGTTTGAAATTTTTCAAATCTAATCTTAATACTGTATTTAAATTGTAGGATAACAACTACAACAATTTATGCTCCATGGAGTAAAGCGTAAGTTCTGCATTATTTTTTAAGTTCATTTTTGCCATTATACGCGAGCGATATGTACTTACTGTTGTAACGCTTAAAAAAAGTGATTCTGCAATTTCAGAAACAGATCTACCGGCGGCAAGCATTTTTAAAACATTGAATTCTCTGTCAGATAAATATTCGTGAAGTGGTTTGTCATGATCCTGATCCAGCGTTGCAGCAAGCTTTTCAGCTACAGATGCAGAAATATATTTTTTACCCAGCATCACTTTCTTTACAGCATTTACCAACTCGTCAGGCGCCATGTCTTTGCTTAAATAACCAGATGCACCTGCCTTTAATACCCGCAGTGCATATTGTTCTTCAGGGTGAATGCTTAAAATAAGTACAGGCAAATTGGGGTGTAATTGTTTTATTTGCTGAAGTGCATCGAGCCCACTTCTCCCGGGCATACTTAAATCGCTGATAACAACATCCCAACTTGATTTTACTACATTTTTTATGAGGTCCTCTGCATCTCCTACCTCTTCCACCAGTGCCCCGGGGAAACCTTCGAGTAAAATTTGTCTTAGCCCTCTTCTTACTACAGTGTGATCATCTGCAACTAAAATCTTGATCATAAAAAAATATTAAAGTCTATTTTAAAGGTACAGTAATTATTACAGAAGTTCCTTTACCGGCATTCCCGTTTATTTCATATTTGCCGTTTATTAATTGTATCCTTTCTTTCATACCAAGCAGGCCCAAAGTCTTTTTATTTTTAATTTCATTTTCTTTAAATCCGGTTCCGTTGTCTTCTATAAACAATGTTATAATATCATTTTCCATTCTAAAAAATGAAATGACCTCTGTTGCCTTTGAATGCCGCAATACATTTGTGAGACTCTCCTGAAAAATCCTGAATACTGCCGTTGCCACATCGGCACTTACCTGTATCTGGCTGACGTTACTGTTGAAAATGGATTTAATTTCTGAACGCTTTTCAAACTCTTCACTTTGCCATTCCATAGCAGCAATTAAACCAAGATCATCGAGAATACTCGGACGTAATTCAGTGGCAATACGCCTTACAGTAATTACCGTTTTATCTATTAATGATATAGCGTCTTTCATCTTTTCTTTTACCGCTTCGTCTTCGCTTTTTATTTTTCTGCTGAGCCAGGATATATCCATCTTAAGACCGGTAAGCTGTTGGCCGAGTTCGTCGTGAATTTCACGGGCCATATGTATGCGCTCATTTTCTCTGATGGTTTCCAAATGTGAAGCCAGGTCACGTAATGCATCATTCGATTTCTGTAAACTTTCCTCGGCCTCGTATTTTGCTGTTATATCATTTGCAAGAGAAAGAATCGCCTGTTTACCTTCATACATAATATCATGGGTAAGAATATCAACTTTAATAATCTGTCCATTCTTTTTTACATGTTCATAAACACCATCCATGGTATTTTCACCATTCCTTTCATTGGGCAAATATTTTTTTAAACTGTTGCTGAAAGATTCAAGATCAGATAATTTCATTTCTAAAAATTCTTTCTTGCTGTACCCATAAGCAATAAGGGCTGCATAGTTTACATCAATAAAACTGTTATCTGTGCGGCTGTTAATCCACATCGGCAATGGGTTATCATTAAACAGCAGCCGGTATTTTTTTTCAGAAGCTCTCAGCGCATCTTCTACCTGGGTACGTTCCGTTATATCTCTTAATATTCTTTGAAAGCGCCCGTCAGAAAGTTGCTTGGCGCTTACTTCCACATTAATCATTTTACCCCCTTTTCGTCTTATAAAATGTTCTGATATTACAACTGCGCCATTTGCCATAGCATTATAACGCAAGGGCCTTTTAATACCTCCTTCTACATAAAATATATCATCTATATTCATGGTATTAAGTTCCTTTTTTTGATATCCGGTTAAGGTAGCTGCACTTTCATTAACTTCCATA
>JBBREY010000125.1:0-6013 GCA_038225275.1 Chitinophagales bacterium
TTATCGAGATGAAGGAAACAAAGCGGATTCAAACATAATCGTACTTATACATGGTACAGCATCGAGTTTGCATACGTTTGATGCATGGGCAGATAGCTTGAAGAAAACTTATCGAGTAATAAGATTGGATTTGCCTGCATACGGATTAACAGGTCCTTTCCCCGACCATAATTATTCAATGGCGCATTATACTTCTTTTCTACAAAATTTTCTCAGTACTTTAAAGGTAAAAAAATGTGTGTTAGCAGGTAATTCTTTAGGCGGAGAAATTGCTTGGAATTATACTTTAGAGCAACCTGATATGGTATCTAAATTAATATTAATTGACGCAGCCGGCTATCCTTTACAATCAAAAAGTGTTCCTATTGCTTTTAAAATTGGCAGAATACCTGTGCTCAATAAATTTCTAACTTATGTAACACCAAAGTTTATCGTGAGAGCGAGTGTTGAAAATGTATATTTTGACAAGGTTAAAGTAACAGATTCATTGGTACAAAGATATTTTGATCTTACACTTAGAGAAGGTAACCGTCAGGCATTTGTTGATAGATTTAAGATGGCGAAAGACACAAGCGCATATTTAAATATTAAAAACATTAAACAGCTCACCCTTATACTTTGGGGTGCAAATGATTTGCTCATTCCCGTAGAGAATGCAGAAAGATTTCATAAAAATTTACCACATAGTAAACTTGTAATATTAGAGAAAACGGGACATATACCTATAGAAGAAAGCCCTATGGAAAGTTTGAAACCTGTTATTGATTTTCTAAACAGTTCTTATTAAAAAGAGTAATATAATTTTAGTTCTAAGGTAGTGCGCATTATCTAAAATTCCTCCCTGAATAAAAAATCCTTTCTTCCTCTTCGCCTTTTAATGTTGGTTTGTTGTTTTGTGCATGTGTTGGTATAGATATTTCATCAGCAAATGCCAATGTTAGTAATTGCGGATTGTCATTATTAGATGCAGTGAGCTGTCTTAACATTTTAGAAAAATCAAAACACTTTTTTACAATTACATGTACAACTTCTCCTTCAATTTGAACTGTCCCTTCCACCATTATTAATTTTGACTGTAGAATTACTTTTCTGAATTCATCAAACAGTTTTTCAAAAATAACAAGGTTAGCGTAACCCGTTTCATCTTCAATCGTCATAAAACAAACTCCTTTAGCAGTGCCTGGTCTTTGGCGTACAAGCACCAATCCTGCAACTTTTACTGCTGCGCCATTTTTTAAAGTGCTCAATTTATTTGTAGAAACAATATTCAACTGCTCCAGTTTTTCTCTGATAAAACTTACTGGGTGCGCCTTTAAAGAAAGCGACGTTGCTACATAATCCTGTACCACATGTTCTGATGTTTTCATAACAGGCAATTCAATATTTTCAACCGCCGCATCTGCAGGTGCATGGCCTGCAAACATAGCCACTGGTCTGTCTTTGGTAGATACTTCCCACAACGCTTGTCTTCTATCTAAACCAATAGAACGAAACGCATCTGCATCTGCCAGTTTCTCCAATGCAGCTTCGGGAACACCTGCATCACGAAGTGCATTTATATTTTTATACGATTCAATTCTATTGTCAACCAATATTTTTATATCTTCTTCACGTAGACTTTTAACCTGTCGAAAACCTAATCGCAAAGCACAATATTTTCCGGCTTTTTCCTCCAGCTTATTATCCCAAAAAGAATAATTAATATCGATTGGTCGCACTTCAACATCATGCTTTTTTGCATCGGCAATTAATTGTGCAGGTTGGTAAAAACCCATCGGCATACTGTTTAAAATAGCACAACAAAATACATCTGGATAAAAACATTTCAGCCACGATGAAACATATACTAATAATGCAAAACTTGCTGCATGGCTTTCCGGAAAGCCATAACTACCAAAGCCCTCCAATTGTTTAAAAACACGCAAAGCATATTCTTCTTTATAACCTCTTTCTTTCATTCCTTTTACCAGCTTCTCTTGAAACTTTGTTACCAACCCTTTTGCTTTAAATGTTGCCATACTTCTGCGCAATTCATCTGCTTCTGCTGCTGTAAAACCTGCGGCTACAATCGCAATTTTCATTGCCTGTTCCTGAAACAACGGCACGCCTAAAGTTCGTCCAAGTATTTCTTTTAATTCTGGTGATGGATATTCTACAGGCTCTTGTCCATTACGTCTGCGTAAATATGGATGTACCATATCACCCTGTATAGGTCCGGGTCTTACGATGGCAACTTCAATGACCAAATCATAAAAACAACGGGGTTTCAATCGTGGTAACATACTTTGTTGTGCCCTGCTTTCTATTTTAAAAACACCAATCGTATCTGCATGGCAAATCATGTCATACACTGCAGGATCATCTTGTGGAATGTTTGCCAGTGTAAGATCCAGTCCGTAATTTTCTTTTGCAATATCAAATGCTTTGCGAATACAGGTGAGCATACCAAGTGCCAACACATCTATCTTCATAAACCCGAGCGCATCAATATCATCTTTGTTCCATTCAATGCAAGTTCGGTCTGCCATGCGTGCATTCATAATGGGGCATAGGTCAGAAAGTTTGCCATTCGTAATTACAAAACCGCCAGTGTGCTGACCAAGCTGCCTTGGAAAACCCATAAACTCTTTGGTAAGTTGCAACACTTTTTTAAGGTGTGGGTCAGCAGGATTAAAACCATGATCCGTCAACAGTTTTCCTTCAAACCATTCATCTGTAAATTCCCATAATGAACCAGATAATTTATTGATTGTATCAACCGATAAACCCATTGCTTTACCTACATCTCTAACTGATCCTTTTTGATGTTGTTGAGTAACTGTTGCAACAATAGCTGCTCTGTCACGCCCATATTTTTTAAATACATATTGCATCACTTCTTCCCGGCGTTCATGCTCAAAATCTACATCAATATCCGGGGGTTCATTTCGTGCCGAT
Organism: Chitinophagales bacterium; assembly: GCA_038225275.1. Lineage (GTDB taxonomy): Bacteria > Bacteroidota > Bacteroidia > Chitinophagales > Chitinophagaceae > Ferruginibacter. Next base: position 2,938 of record JBBREY010000125.1, read on the forward strand.
GAAATAAACCGCTCAAACAACAAATCAAATTTTGTAGGGTTTACTGAAGTAATACCAAGGCAAAAACAAATGGTAGAATTGGCTGCCGAACCACGCCCTTGGCACAGAATCCCCTGATGCCGGGCAAAGTTTACGATGTCATGCACCGTAAGAAAGTACGCAGCATAATTCATCTCCTCAATAAAAACCAATTCGTGGTTAATGGCATTGGATATTTTTTCAGGCAATATATCTCCAAAGATTTCTTTCGCACCCTGCCATGCAAGAAAAGTTATTTCTTCCTGTGGCGTTCTGCCTTCTGTGGTAAGTTCTACAGGGTATTCATATTTTAATTCATCTAAAGAAAAAGTACAGGCTACAGTAATAGCTTGCGTTTGCAGCATTGCATCAGGATATTGCCGAAACAAACGGGTCATTTCATCTGCATCTTTTAAAAATCTTTCTGCGTTTGGATGCAACAAATAACCGGCCGTGTAAATGGTGCATTTTTCTCTTATGCAGGTCATCACATCCTGTAATTGTCTGCGTGCAGGTTCGTGGTAATGCACATCGTTTGTAGCAACAAGTGGAATATTTAATTTGGTTGAAAGCTGGTTAAGCCGATACAAATATTTTCCATCATCACCCGCATATTTTCTGCTTGCGGCTATAAATAAATTTTCATCAAAAGCTGTATGATATTCTATTAAAGCTGTTTCAAAACTTGTATCAAATTCAAACAATTCATTCAATTCATTTGGTGGAATTACAATAAACTTTACGCCATCAGCATATTCATAAACATCTTTTTTGTACAAATGGCAATCGCCTTTTTCTGCACGGCGGTTACCAACCGTAAGCAAATTACTTAACTGTGAATATGCTTTTTTATTTGTTGGATAAGCCAATAATGAAAGACCATCCAGCAAATCTAATCTGCAACCAACTACAATGCGAATGCCTCTTTTTTTTGCTGCTGCATGTGCCCGTACAATTCCTGCAAAAGTATTTCTATCTGTAATGGCAATCTCTGTGTAACCCAATTCCACACCTTGCTCCACAAGTTCCTCGGGGTGCGAAGCGCCCCGTAAAAAACTAAAGTTAGAAGTAGTTTGAAGTTCTGTGTATTTCATTCTTTATTCTATATTTTTTTCACCGCAGAGAAAAAAGAGAGAGCAGAGTTTGCGCAGAGTTTTTAGTCTCTGCAATATTTTCAGTTTTGTTTTTTAAGCGTAAAGACAAAGAGAAGGAAAGAGAAAATGTGTTTAGGGAATTTAGAATCTTATGCGCCTTTGCGGTAAAATTCCTCTCTGCGAAGTCTCTTTCAACTCTCATTCTCTGCGGTGAAAATCCTAAGCAAAAAAACCATGCAAAAACCACCCGTATGTTCTCCCTACATCATAATGCCCTAATCTAAACAACCAATACCTGCAACCTTCTTCATCTTCCACACAATAATAATCTCTGTGTTGGCCATCCTGCAACCACCATTCCTGCTCAATTCTTTCGGGTCCATCCGCCTTTTTAATGTTGTGCAATTTTCCTTTGTACCTAAAATTCATTGGTGGATAATCGGGTACTGGTGCAGTTACTTCAATAACCGCAGGATGTTTTAACAGTTGCAGCGGCCTTGGCTTATCCAACTTCCATTCAGTAGTTACTTTTTCATGAATATTGTTTGTTTCTTTAAACGAACGCTCCGGCCAGTAATGCGCATCGGGTACATAACGATGTATATTTTCTACGCCAATTTTTCCACCAATTCTATCCAATAATTCTGCAATACCTGTATCATCTAAACCATTTTTACTTGCAAAAAGTTTTTCCTGCACCGCAGATATATCTTCGACAACTGGTGCTTCTAATACAAATAATTCTATACCCAAAGCAGGTGTTATGGTAGCAATTTTATCTTCAAATAATTTATACAAATGCTTGCTGTTGCAACTCGGGTGATTGGTACCTATTTCAATCATTTCAATTTTTCCATCTACCCGGTAACATTTTAATATTGCTTTTCTCAATCCTTTTTCTTCTTTTACCAATCTGCTGCACAATCCTTCCAATAAGCGTTCCAACGCAATCTCAATTCCTTTTCTTGTTGATATGGGTTCCATGCAAGGCAACCTTTCATAAAATAATTCTGTTGGAATAATAGATTGTATCGTTTCTTCCTCAACACCCATTGCCTGATTTAATCGTTGTAATAATTCTTTTCCAAATCGCCTTCTTAGAGCAGTTCGTGGCATTTGCATAAAACTTTTTATTTGGCCGAGACCAAGTTTTTGCAATCGTTCAGTAATATTTGTTTCTACACGAAGTGCTGTTGCTGGAAGTTGCATTAAAACTGCGGCGTGTTCACCACTTTCAACAATAATTTTATCTTTTCCAAAACGTGCAATGGCCCATGCTGTACCAATTGTATCAGCCATACCAAATTTATGGTTGTATCCAAATTGCTGTAAGCGTTTATGCATATCATTTAAATAATTTTTTTCACCTCCCCACAAATGAGCACAACCAGTTACATCTAATAAAAGCCCATCTTTATTATCAACAGAAACACAAGGCGTAAACCGAATAAACCATTCTGCAAGTCCATTCAATAATTTTATTTCTCTGTTTGGCTCATCATTAAAATGTTGGAGCGTATGGTTTATTGTTCGTGCATCCGCCAATGACATGCCTTTGTAAATTCCTTCTTGCTGAGCCAAAGTGTTTGCTACTGTTACTTTCATTTTTCCATGGTCAGGTGCAGCCAATACAAATGGAATATCTTTTAATGCAGGGTTGCGCCGCACCATCCAATCTGTAGCAAGATTGCTAAACCATATTGATATAAAACGGCGTTGCATATCATCCTGTTTTTTGTTGATACGTTTGCGGAATAGCAGCAATTTTATTGTTGTACTTAAAACGTCCCGTACTATATTCTATCTGCCATGATGCAGGCTTTCCATTTCTCACTTTCAGTAAATCAACATTCCATCTTGGGAAACTTACACCAGGTAAATTATCTGTAATTTCTCCGGGTAGAGAAGTGATTTTCCATCTTGTTACACAAGCCGTAATGTTTATAGCCCGTGGATTATTGCGT
>JBBREY010000126.1:0-5969 GCA_038225275.1 Chitinophagales bacterium
ACAGGGACGAGCGGGCAGCCCCATAGCTGCAAAGCGACGTCGCTAGTGGATAAAACGGACTACCGAAAATCATATTTTGAACACAAATAACAAACAACTACTTTTAATAAAAAAGTTGCGTTAAAAACTAGAATCCGCCTAATCCTATGTGGGAAGTATTTTATGCAGATCTCGTAAGGGTAGAAATAGTATGAAGAATTTCCTTCCTAAGCATTCCTAATTACAAATCATCTAAATTTATGCAGGCAACTGTTGCGGAAAAAAGTGTTGCTAATTTTCCATCGGCTTTGCCGGCAACTTCAATTATTTCGGCAATGTTTACCCGCTTTAGATTATTGGGATCACATTCATCTGTAACAACAGAAATAGCAGCACATGGAAGCTGTGCATGATTGGCTGCAATTACTTCGGGCACTGTGGACATGCCTACCATATCTGCACCTATTATTTTAAGGTATCTGTATTCTGCACGGGTTTCCAAATTAGGTCCATTAACTGCAGCATATACGCCTTCTTTCAATTCAATATTTAACTTTGCTGCATTGGTTTTTAGATACCCACCTAACTGTTCGTTATATGGCATGCTCATATCCGGGAATCGGTCTCCTATTTCATCCAGGTTTTTTCCTGTGAGTGGGTTGCCTGATTGGAGATTTATGTGATCGGTTAATAAAACCAAATCCCCTTTTTTGAATGATGTATTTATTCCGCCGGCGGCATTAGAAAGTAATAAAGCCTTTACGCCAAGCAATTTCATAACTCTTACAGGATATATTATTTGTTCCATTGCATAGCCTTCATACTGGTGAAACCTGCCCTGAAAGATCAATACTGATTTTCCGCCAAGTTTGCCATAAACTAAATTGCCTTTGTGAAACTCAACTGTTGACGTGGGGAAATTTGGAATGTCAGCATAAGGTATTGTAATAATGGTTTCAACAGCATCTAAAATTTTATTTAATCCTGTTCCTAAAACAATGCCTACTTCAGGATTTGAAATTCCTTTAGCTAATAAATATTCCTTTGTTTCTAATAATAATTTCATTCTTATAATTTAAAGTAAAATACTTTTTAACCATTCGTTCCTAATAACCCGGAATGCAATTGACTAACAATTAATTTCATAATATTATTTGTGAAGCAATTTTAATTTTAAGTAATTGTCTCAGGTGTTTTTACCGCCAGCGTATTAATATCAAAATAATGTTCGAAAAACTCATCGCACCAGCGGCAAACATTTTTTAAATCATGGCCTCGGTCTTTTGCAAATGCTTCTGTAATACCAATACTCTCGCCCATTGCATAAGGATCGCCATCATTTAATTTTTGGAACACCAGAGAGTTTTTCATTTTGTTTAATACATCAACTACTTTTTCTTTTCGTGCATCGCCCATTGGATATTTGGTGCCCGGGCAGCAGGGATTTATTGCCCACAATTGTATACTCACCTCCTGAATAACATCTGTATGGCCGCCCAAAAAATTTCGTGCGCCAGATTGTATAGCGCAAAAATTATGCGCCGGATCTTTCATCCATAAATCATTTTCAAAAGCCCTACCTCTCGCCCAGTTGCCACCAAGCCACATTTCTTCATTTGCACCAAAATAAGAATAGGTAATCCAGTTTGGGTCAATTGGTTCTGATTTTACTCCCGGCGTTATGTAAGGCATTACATCTACCATGCCTTTGCTGTTAAACAATTCTTTTAACCCATCTAATTTTGCACCTGCATGTTTGTGAAACCTGTCCAGGCTGGCAATGCTGATGCTCTTTATCCCTTTCTGTAAAAGTGTATCTAAAATTTCAGGCGTCATTAAATCTCCATTTGTCTGTACAGAAATTTTTTGCTGCTTTCCGTATTTACCCACCAGTGTATCCAGTATTAAATACAATTGTTTTCTTTCAGCCAAAGGCTCACCACCACTCAGAATAATTTTATCAATTTTATCAGGTAGGTTGTTTATAATCTGCAAACACTCTTCGTCAGAAATTCTTTGCCCGTGCGGACCGGAGTTATTATAACAATGCCCACATTTGTCATTACACAATTGTGTAAATACCCAGTATAATGTTTCGTAATTATTAAAGTTTTCTGACATGCTATTTATTAAAGTGAATTCCAAAAATTAATTTCTCCTGCTACTCCTGTTTTAATATCGTTTATAAAATCTTTCTTGTCTTGATAAACAGTTATAGAACCGTTTTCCATGTAAGCGATTTTATCGCCCATAATCAAAGATTCCTTTAGATCGTGTGTTACAAATAGTGCGGTAATATTATAAGCTACTGCAATAGACTTGTACAACTGCTGCATCGCTGATCTTGTCTCCACATCCAGACTGCTAAAGGGCTCATCCAATAACAACAGCGGTGGATTTATTATTAAAGCCCTGCCAAATGCCACCCGTTGTTTTTGTCCACCGGAAAGCTGGTCAGGCATTTTTAAAGCTTCCGTTTCCAATTCTAGCTGTTGCAGTAAAAGGGTAACCTTGTTTTTAATATCTTCTTTGTTTTCGTTTCGTAACCTCAAGCCAAATGCAATGTTTTCAAAAACATTTAAATGAGGAAAAAGTAAGGCCTCCTGAAAGAGATATACGATGTTTCTTGCGCTAGGTTTTCTATTGGTTATGTCAATGTTATTAAGCAAAATTGATCCTTCATTTTCTTTTTCGAGACCGGCAATTATTTTTAATAGGGTAGATTTTCCGCAACCGCTTTTTCCTAAAATACTGACGGTATTATTTGCAGCAACATCCAGCGATATTCCTTTTAAGATTTCTTTGCTTCCGTAAGTTTTAGATATGTTTTGTAACCTTAAATACATTTATCTGCTTTGCTGTAAAATAAATTTTTTATTAACCCACAGTAAGATAACCGGCGGCAGTATTAATAAACAACTGCACAATGCAGCATAAAAAATATTTGATTCGCCAATGAACTGGTACACTTTAATGGTAAGGGTTTGCACTTTACCATAACCTATCACATTGGTTAGGCCATACTCGAACCAAGATATAATAAAACACTGAAAAAAGCAGGTGAGTAAAAACTGCTTTGCCAGCGGGAAAACTATTTTTTTAAATGTTGTAAAACCGGTACTGCCAAGTGTATATGAAACGTTTTCGTAGCTGCGGACCTTGTTGTTCCAAAAGCTTGTAAAAAAAATAATACAGTATGGGAATGTAATGATAAGCTGTGCTATTATAATGCCCTGGATGTTGCCTGCCAGCCCAAGTTTTAAAAAGTAATACTTTAAACAAACGGCGAAAATAACAGGAGACAAAGCAAATGGAAAATAGGCCAAAGTGAGCAACAGGTTTTTTCTTTTGTGATAAGCTATCCATTTTGCAGTAATAAAACCGGTGATCGTTGCAATGAATGAAACCGAAATTGATAGCAGTAACGAAGTAAAGAAACTATTCTGCAGACTGTTATTACGAAATAAAAATTCTGCCCAGTTATCGGTAGTGAATACATCAGGCAATATATTGGGATATACCCATCTGAAAGAAAACGACAGCATAAACAAAACCAAAAGGGGAAGTATGCAACAAAGTACAATAAAGCAGATGATGATCGCTTTTCTTTTATGCATTAAAGTTCATTTTAGAAGGCCGCAAACTGACAGCCAGTAAAACAAAAACCAATAACGCATATAAGACAGCGACTACATAACCCTGTGGAATATCCAACAGGTTAAAGCGCTGCATTTTTCTAACGGTGAGTACTGAAATCATCTCAGGGCTTGACCTGCCAAGCAGCAAAGGAATTTCATACGTACCCATCTTAAAAATAAAAAACAATACGATGCTGGGGAAGCTTTTCTTTAGTAATAAAGGCAACGTGACTCTACTAAGTGTTTGCCATTTACTGCCCCCAAGCGATTGTGATAACAATTTTAAAGCCGCTACATTTTCATTTTTTAAAATAGAAAGATTTAGGATAATAAAAACAGGCAGGCTCAGGAAAAGCTGTGTTGCTAAAATACCGATGCTGAATCTATCATTGACCAGATTAGGAAAGGAATTGATATCATTTATAGCATCCGTTTTAAAAAAAATTCTTGATAAAAAACCCGCATTGCCTAAAAACTGAAAAAAGAAAAATGCAGCTACCAATGTAGGAAAGGCCATGGGTAAATAAAGTATGTAAGACAGCGGACCTTTTTGCAGGCGGTCACCAATGTAAAGCGATACAAATGCCGCAACCGTTACGCATAAGATGATTGAAACAGCACTTACAAAAAATGTGTAAAGAAAAGAATTGATAACATCATTGTCTGCAAATGCCAATTGCCAATGCATTGTAGTGAAGCCTTCATTTAACACACCAGCCAAACCAAAACTGTACAGCAATGCATAGCCAATGCCAAGCACTAATGGCAGCACCGCCAATAACAGGAGTAATGTAAAAGGAAAAATATTTTTAAATCGGTTTATCATTTTGCTTCTATCACATACTTTCTAAAATCTTCATCAACATGTATCATGTATTTAGGTTCAGTTTCTTTTATAGATTTTGCAGTTATTTCACTTTCGGGTAAACCATATTTTAATTTTGGCAGGGCATCATAGTTTTGCTGATCAGCTTTATCCATTTTCGTATAATCCAACACCAGCCCACCGCCCCATGACCTGATATCGCTTTTCATAATCTGTGCTGCGGGAGAAATTAAAAAGTTACAAACTACCATAGCGCCTTCTTTATTGGCAGAGTTAAAAGGGATGCCCACATAATTTGTGTTGTATGTAGATCCTGCTTTTAAGATAAATCCTTTGGCGCTTGTTGGGTATAAACCCTCCGCCACTTTTTCATCAATATCATTGTTGCCAAAAGCAAAAGTAAAATTGACTTCGCCGGTACCAAACATCTGAGAAATGGTCACGTTGCTTGCAGGAAAAGTTTCTCCTTTTTTCCAGAAGTACTTTTTGTTTTTATTGATGAATGACCAAAGTATAGTGGAGTATTTTTTATACTTTACTTCATCCAAAGGACCTTCTAACTCCTTTATGCCACCGGCAATTTCTACCAACCAGCTTTTTAATAAAGTAAGGCCCATAAAATCCTGCGCCAATGTAAATTTTCCCGGATTCTGTTGCCAGTACGTTTCAAAATCAGTCATGCTTACCGGAATATTCTTGACACGTGCCGTATCGGTTATCACCAAAAAACTTGACTTGCTCCAAGGTGTTTCATAACCGTTTACTTCTGTTTGAAAATCGTATTTAATTATTGGATCATTGAAATTGATATATTTTGCATTGGGCAGTTTTTCTGCATAGGGACCAAATAACCCTTTTATTTGCTTCAGCTGGTAAAATGTTTCTCCGTTGATCCAGCAAAGATCTATCTGGCCTTTAGCAGAGCCGCTTTCTTTTTCTGCCATTACATTGTTCACAATTTCTTTGCCCTGGCCACTTACAATTTTTAAAGTAATTCCGTAATCTTTTTTAAGGGTAGGAATTACATATTCGTTCATATAATTGTTCCCTTTTTTAAATCCTAAATACATGTTCATAGTTACGGTTGTTCCCCTTGCTTTCTGTACAATTTGTTCCCATGGCTGATCGACAGGATTCTCTGTTTTGTCAGGAGTTTTTTGGTTGCAGGCTGTAATTAAGATGCCAATAATTACTGTAACTAACAGTCCTGTTTTTTTCATCATCATATTTAGTACTTTGATTGATATACGTAATGGTACACCTATTTGATTTTTTTAAATTTATAACCACAATATATTAAGTTAAGTGCAAAGGTTAAACGTATATTTTGGTAACCATACTTAGTTTGTCTTTTGTTCCCGGAGTACTAATAGAATAAAAGTGTTTAATTTTCTACTAAGATTACTGGATGGGGCAAATTGTTCTCCCTTCTTAAAAATGCTATAACTTTAAACCACACCTTATTTCTTCATTTAACATTTTGCTTTATGAAAGTTGCTGATATTTTAAAATCGAAAGGAAACTTT
>JBBREY010000127.1:0-5650 GCA_038225275.1 Chitinophagales bacterium
AATTAAAATCTTTTTCATTGAATGTTGATATTACCGATCCTCATGCAAATAGTGAAGAACTAAATCATGAATATGGATTTGAACTAACAGAAAAAATAGGTGAGGATTATGATGCAATTATTGTAGCAGTTCCCCACAATGAGTACAAAGATTTTGATGATACTTATTTTACATCAATAACAAAAAATGATGCTTTAATTTTTGATTTAAAAGGCACTTATAGGAACTCAATTAAAAGTAGGGCTTATAAAAGTTTGTAGATCAGCCTCCCCTAACCCCTCCCGAGGAGGGGAAATGGCGAAGATGAAAGCGAGGTTGACTATTAGAAAAGAATTAAAAAATTTAAAGAAATATATATAATCTCCATCCCATCCCTTCCCCCCGGGAAGGATAGGATGGGCTTTTAAAACATGATCTCCTCTATATGCCTTTCCCTCTGGGAAGGGTAGTATGGGCTTATTATTATGAACACATTTCACGAAGGAAGTTTAAGCGATAAAAAATTTTTAGTAACCGGAGGTGGTGGATTTATCGGCGGACATTTAGCCGAATATTTATTAAGAAACGGTGCCGCAAAAGTTCGGGTGCTTGATAATATGGTGAATGGTTTTGAAAGTAATTTAGCTGTATTGAAACAATACCCAGCTTTTGAATTTATTCAAGGCGACATCAGAAATTTTGAAGACTGCAATAAAGCGTGCGAAGGAATAGATTATGTAAGTCACCAGGCTGCATTGGGCTCTGTACCACGTTCTATAAAAGAACCTGTATATTTCAATGATGTAAATGTAGGCGGTTTTGTAAACATGCTCAAAGCCTCAGTAGATAATAACATTAAGCAGTTTGTATATGCTTCTTCGTCGTCCGTATATGGCGATGAACCAACATTGCCGAAAGTTGAATCAAAAATAGGTAATTGCCTTTCCCCCTATGCTGCTACAAAAAAAACAAACGAATTGTATGCACAAATTTTTGCGGATGTCTATGGGTTAAAAATAATAGGCTTTAGATATTTTAATATATTCGGACCAAGGCAAGATCCTGATGGTGCTTATGCAGCAGTTATACCTTTGTTTGTTAAAGGAATTATGAAGGAAACGCCGGTTTATATAAATGGTGATGGTGAACAAACAAGAGATTTTACATTCGTAGATAATGCTGTGCAGATAAATGTAAAAGGAATGCTTACAGAAAATGCAAATGCTTTAAATAAAGTTTACAACGTTGCTGTTGGCGAGAATTTCTCCGTAAATTATTTATACAATATTTGTAAAGAAAACCTGAAAAGCAGTTGGGAGGCAACCCACAGAGAACCAAGGGCAGGTGACATAAGAAATTCGTTGGCAGATATTTCTCTTGCAAAACAATTGTTAGGGTACGCTCCAACCAAACGCTTTGAAGATGGCTTGATAGAAACAATAGAATTCTTCAAAGAATTGTATAAAAATTAATTTGACCTATTAGGCTATAGCTAATGTAAAATATCATTTATAAAATTATTTATTACCAATGCCCTTTCTCAAAACTGATTTTCCAGGACTTCTAATTTTTGAACCCAAGGTTTTTAAAGATAGTCGTGGTTATTTTTTTGAAAGCTATAATGAAAATACCTGCAAAGCAGAGGGTGTGGATATAAAATTTGTGCAGGATAATCAGGCTAGTTCTGAGTATGGTGTTATTAGAGGTTTACATTATCAGTTAGCGCCTTTTGCACAAACAAAATTCATACGGGTACTTTCCGGTAAAATATTTGATGTGGTAGTAGATCTTAGAAAAAACTCTCCAACTTATGGGAAAGTTTTTTCGATTGAATTATCATCAGAAAATCATTTACAATTACTCGTTCCAAAAGGATTTGCACATGGTTACTCAGTACTTAGCGAAACTGCGGAAGTATTTTATAAATGCGATGAATTTTACAATAAAGAAAATGAAGCCGGTTTATTATACAGTGACCCGGCTTTAAATATTGATTGGGGAATAGAACCAGGCAAAGAAATAATTTCTGAAAAAGACATGATACAACCCACGTTTGAAAATTGTAAAAACAATTTTGAATATGATGGAAAATGATTTATTTCGAAAAAAAATTATATTAGTGACCGGCGCCAACGGGCAGCTTGGTAAAGAGTTTCGGCAGTTGGAAAAAGATTTCCCTGCCTATGAATTTTTGTATGTTTCTAAAGAACAACTTTCTATTACTGATGAAAGTTCTGTAGAAGATTTTTTCAAAAATAATAACATAAATTCCTGTATTAATTGTGCAGCTTACACTGCTGTAGATAAAGCCGAAACAGAGAAGGAATTGGCAACTAAAGTAAACGCAACAGCCGTTGGTTATTTGGCAAAAGCCTGCAAAAATTACAATGCTTCCTTTATTCATATTTCTACCGATTATGTTTTTGATGGTACGGCAACTGAGCCATATAAAGAAACTGATCAAACAAATCCTGTAAACTTTTACGGACAAACAAAATTGGATGGCGAAATAAATGCGTTAAAAGAAAATGATCAATCAATCATTATTCGTACCGCATGGGTGTACAGTAGTTTTGGAAATAATTTTGTAAAAACGATGATGAGGTTAATGGGGGAAAAAGAATCTATTGGCGTGGTAAATGACCAATTTGGTTGCCCTACTTACGCCGCAGACCTTGCGCTTGGCATTATGCAAATTATTTCATCGGAGAGTTTTACACCCGGCATATATCATTATTCAAACAAAGGAAAAATAAGCTGGTACAATTTTGCTAATGAAATTGCTGAACAAATAAACAGCAATTGTGTTGTGAACGGAATATCTACCGCACAATTTCCTACTCCGGCGGCAAGGCCTTCTTATTCGGTATTAGATACTTCCAAAATTTCATCCAACTATAAAATTGTTGTTCCCGAATGGAAAGAGAGTTTGAGGAAGTGCTTGGCTTTGTTGAAGTAATAGCGACTATAAATTCTTCTTTCTTTTCTAAACCCTATAAGGTTTTTAAAACCTTATAGGTTTATCTCTCTTATGAGCAAAGTTGAAAAATGATCTTAAGCTGAGCTTAGCCCAGATAGTAACGGTTAGCTTTTTTTTGCCTGCCTTTGAGGCAAAAAAACTAATAGTGAATAGCTGGAAACCAATGTTGAATAAATTTTTGTTGCTCATGCTCCAAAAAAAATCCCGACTAAAAAATTAGTCAGGATTTAATTTTTTAAATTATTTTATCCTTTATTGTTTTTCAATTTCTACCACACAGGCAATAACATTTTTACTTTCTCCTGCTCCACTTTTAAAATATATACTTCCATTTGCGCCGCTGCCAAATGAGACATTAGTTATCACATTTGCAGCAACTGCCTCATTTAATTTTGCAGCAAAATCAGTTTTAGTGCTTGCGTTTATTGCTGCGTTTAATGCATTATAATCAAGCTGCTGCTTGCTTACGACCACGCCCATTATGTCTTTATTGCCCACCTGATCTGCCGTAATGGATTCTTTGCGGGGAAATAAACGATAGCCCGTAATACCGCAATAAGCCGAATGAATAGGTTTGTACGGAAACAATACAATACTTTTTGTAGCATCATCTGCAGGTGTAAATAAATACACATAACACTCAACGGCATTTTTAAATTCTATTTTAAAACGAGAGCCTTTTTTTATGGGTGTAACAGTTTTAAAAACATTACCAGCTGATAATTTTAGTGGCACTTGCGTTCTTGTATCTGGATTAAACAATCCTACATTACACTCGAAAGCTACATTTAAAGCTGCGCCTCTTTTTGGCAAAGGATCAAGGCCGTATGCCTCTCTTACAAAATTTTTAAAATCGCCATAGCGCACAAATGCAATTCCATTCTGTCCCCACTCAGGGCCCCAACTATTCATGATTTGAAATGCACCACCTTCTATTCTGTCATCATAACCAATCACACACATGGCATGGCCGCCAAAACCTGTCATATCCTGATCTGACCCCTGCGGATGCCAGATTTTTTGACCAAGCATTTCCTGCATAAAAGTTCCGCCGACCATCATCCCAATTACAACAGGTGCATCTTTTGCAAGGTGCTCTTTTACTGCACGAATGTTTATGCCATTTACATCATCGGTTTCTGTCAGCCGGTGAAAACCATGAATTTTATTTTGAGAAGCTTCCTGTTCCAACGTGCCATTTGCCTGGCGAGTGCAATCATTTTCATCATACTTAAACTCCTGAAAGGGTACAGCACCGGTTTGCTGCATAAATTCCATTGCCTTTTGGATGTACGCACCCTGGCACCCATCCATCGCAATATTGTTATATAAAAATGCAGGACTATAAGCGATGCTATTTGGATCCTGCCTTGTACTTGCAGCCTCTAAAATTGTACGGGCCGCATATGTACTGCTCCATGCCACACAACTACCCTGCTTTCCCTGGTTTTGTCTGCTTGGTGCAAATGCGGCAAGCGATACCATTTCGGGTAAAGGATTTTTTGTATTGTCATCTTCCAGTCCTTCATATACCTGGGCTTTCTTCGTTTCATTTGGGTTGAAATCATAACCGCTCTGCGAGAACTGACCATTAGATTGTTGATCACCGGTGGTGCTGCTAAGCATATTGCAACCGCCCTTAAAAAAGATAAAGTATGCTGCCACACCAATCAGTAATAACACAATTAAGCTTTTACCGCCACAACCGCCACCGCTTCCACCATTGCCACCGCTATTATTGCCTTTACCTCTGAATAAACCAATTATTAAAGGTAAAAAACCGATGAGACCACCAAGGTTAAAACCGCCACCACCACCGCCGCCACGATTGCCACCACCGCCGCCATTGTCTACGTAATCATCTTGACCACCGGGGTCGTCCGTCATGTGTAAAGCCATAGTTAAAAGTTTAAGAATTAAAAGTATTGAGAAAAGAATTAATGAACTCAAAAATTTTACCAAATTGAGTTGAATAGAAAATTAAATGATGTAAACAGAAACAGAAAGAATAAAAAACGAAATTTGTCTTACAGAAATAAAATAGACATTGGATAATAATAACGAAGTATTGGAAATAACAAATACGGTAAATTGGATAAAAAAAGTTGTCATTGGCTGCAACTTCTGCCCATTTGCAGCAAAAGCACTTGCAAAAAAATCTGTGCGATATATTATAATCGAAACCACAGATTTTAAAACTGCCTTGACTGCTCTTGCAAATGAATTTGAATTTTTAAACAACAATGAAAATATTGAAACAACTTTTATAATATTCTCTGAAGGGTTCAGTGATTTTTTACAATATTTAGACTTGGTAGATAAAGGAGAACGGTTACTTACCAAAGAAGATTACGAAGGCGTTTATCAACTTGCCAGTTTTCATCCACAATATTTATTTGTAGGCTCTGATGAAAATGATGCAGCAAATTATACCAACCGTTCGCCATACCCAATGTTGCATATTTTACGGGAAGATAGTATTACCAAGGCTTTGGGAAATTTTGATGACCCAGATTCAATTCCCGAAAAGAACATTGATTTTGCAAAAACAAAAGGGTTGGAGTATATGAAAATGCTGGCAGCATCTTGTGTATCACTATAATTTCAATTACATAAGAAAACTTCAAATCATTACAATGTTAGCATGAGCTTATCGAAAGTGGGTTGGAACAAATGCATCGGCTTCGACAA
>JBBREY010000128.1:0-5625 GCA_038225275.1 Chitinophagales bacterium
TTGAAGAAAGAGGTAATGCAGTATGTGATGCAAGTGGTGAAAGATATTCTTTGGTAGATGGGAGGGTGGAGAAGGTTACTTGAACCACAAAGACGCAAAGGCACAGAGTTACACAAATTAAAACTAATAACCGCAGAGACGCTAAGGCGCAAAAATAAAAATTAATGTACTCTTTATTCCTCAGCCTAAGTGTACAGGTTTAAACGATATAGAAGCATAAAAATAAAAAAATCTTTGCGACTTAGCGTCTTTGTGGTAAAAAAACTTAGCGCCTTTGTGGTAAAAAGATTTAATAAAACATGTCAACAGTAATTAAAGTAGAAAATATTTCAAAGCAGTACCGCCTTGGCGATGTTGGCACAGGTGCATTGGCGCATGACGTAAATAAGTGGTGGCACACAATTCGTGGTAAAGAAAACCCTTATTTAAAAATTGGCGAAACAAACGACAGAGTTACCAAAGGAGAAAGCGATTATGTATGGGCATTAAAGGATATTAATTTTGAAGTAAAACAAGGCGAAGTATTGGGAATTATTGGCCGTAATGGTGCAGGCAAGAGTACCCTCTTAAAAATATTAAGTAAAACCACCACGCCTACAACAGGAAGCATAAAAATTAAAGGACGAATAGCAAGTTTGTTGGAAGTTGGTACGGGCTTTCACCCCGAGCTGAGTGGCAGAGAAAATATATTTTTAAACGGCGCCATACTTGGTATGACCAAGCGGGAAATAAAAAGCAAGTTTGATGAGATTGTGGATTTTGCAGGCGTAGAGCGTTATATAGATACGCCGGTAAAGCGCTACAGCAGCGGTATGTATGTACGCCTTGCATTTGGTGTAGCAGCACATCTTGAGCCAGAGATTTTAATTGTAGATGAAGTACTGGCTGTGGGTGATGCGGAGTTTCAAAAAAAGGCATTGGGGAAAATGAAAGATGTGAGTGAGAAAGATGGGAGGACGGTGTTGTTTGTGAGCCATAATTTACAAGCAATTAGATCATTAACGAGCACATCGCTATACATGGATGAAGGTAAAATAAGCTTTATTGGAAGAACAGAAAATGCAATTGATTATTACACTTCTGCCAATTTAAATCAGAATAGTTTTAATAAAAATTCGAAAGGAAGGCATGTAAGTATTATCAGCGTGAAGCTAATGGATCAAGCAAGAAATGTTACGAGTGCAATTAATGCTACAGATAATATTTATTTGGAGATTGATTTATACACAGATGGGCGAAAAGATTTAGGTATAGATATTTTCTTAAAAGATGAAATTAGTTACAAAAAAATTGCATTATGTTCTTTCATTCATCTCGAGGATAATTTTTTACCTGAAAAAAAAGGTTCTTATAAAATATTCATTTCATTACAGTCTCTAAATTTAGCAGAAGGCTTCTACACTATAGATGTGGGTATTTCAATTTTAAAAATAGACTGGGATGTATATATCGAAGATGTTGTAAAGTTTGAGGTTTTATTTTGCAACCCAAAAAATGTATCCAGTTGGAGTTTGAAACAATCCTTTGAATATGGAAATGTTGCCTGGCAATTGCTTGAAA
Organism: Chitinophagales bacterium; assembly: GCA_038225275.1. GTDB lineage: Bacteria > Bacteroidota > Bacteroidia > Chitinophagales > Chitinophagaceae > Ferruginibacter. Next base: position 1,561 of record JBBREY010000128.1, read on the forward strand.
AACCCAAGTTTATCAAAACAGATAATCCCGTATGAGTGTAAGAGATCACTGTCCTGCTTGCAACTCATCATTCGTTATTGCGCAAGGAACCAAAGGCGAAAAAAAAATATTTAAGAATGGTGTCATTGAGTTTATTCAAAACGAATATTCAATTCTTAAATGTAAAAACTGCGGGCTATATTTTCGTTCAACAATATTATCAGATGAACAGTTAAACATGCATTATTCTACGTACGACTATGATAATTTACACTATGAAAGTGCATTGTTCCCGCCAGAAAGATTTATCAAAAACTACTTAAAAAGTAAAATAAAAAAACAAAAGACGAAAATTCTTGATTATGGATGTAATGAAGCACTTTTTTTAAGTTTGTTAGTACAGGATTTCGATTGTTATGGTTTTGAAATAGATGATAGAGTTAAACAGGTTGCCGAAGCTAGAGGAGTCAAAATGCTGGATGATGAAAACTTGGCAAAGATTAATTATGATTTTGACTTTATTATATTAATAGATGTTTTTGAGCACCTAAAAAACCCAACAGAAACTATTTCAATGTTAGTTAAGCAATTGAAAAAAAATGGTCAACTCATCATCTCCACCGGCTATGCAGATGCCGAATGTTGCAGAGATAATCTTGCAAACTATTGGTATTTTTCAGATTGTGTACAGCACTTGTGTATGTTAGGGACAGACTATGTCAAGTATTTATCTAAAACCTTTGGGTTAAATAATAAATTGCTAAAATCCATTTCACATTATGATTCAACTCTAGATATCTCTACTTTTAATCGGCTCAAATTTTACCTAAAGTATAAAATCTTTCTTTTGGGGATTAAGATAAACAAGCAAAAATCCTTGAGTAATTTTCTAAAATATATTCCAATAATAAGAAAACCTTTGCTGTGGAATTCTGCGCCATATTATCCGCCCTTGCACGAAAAGCAGGTTGAGAAAGATCACATTGTTGTTATACTGGAAAAACAATAAATAGTTGAGAAGATTTTTCTTTGGATAGCATCCTAGTAAACAAAAAAATCTTTCTAATATAATCCACACAAAGCTAATTTCGAAATAATTGAGTATGAACATCAATAAAAATAAAGTATTACTAATAACAGGTGGCACTGGCACTTTTGGTACAGCGGTGCTACATATGTTTAAGGACGATGAAAAGTTTTCGGAAATAAGGATATTTAGTAGAGATGAAAAAAAGCAGGATGATCTTAGGAAAACAATAAATGCTAAAAAGGTAAAATTTTACATAGGAGATGTGAGGGATTATGACTCTGTAGATGCGGTTGTAAAAGGAGTAGATTATATTTTTCATGCAGCTGCTTTGAAGCAAGTTCCTTCTTGCGAGTTTTTTCCTATGGAAGCTGTTAAAACAAATATCATCGGAACAGATAATGTTTTACGTGCAGCAGAAAAATATGCAGTAAGTAAGGTAGTAGTACTTAGCACAGATAAAGCTGCGTATCCAATTAATGCAATGGGAATGTCCAAGGCATTGATGGAAAAATTAATGATAGCAAAGTCTCGGAATTTAGACGATTCAAAAACAATTTTTTGTGGCACTCGTTATGGCAATGTAATGGCTTCTAGAGGGTCGGTAATTCCATTGTTTATAGAACAAATTAAATCTGGCAAACCAATTACTATCACAGATGGGAATATGACTAGATTTATGATGACCTTGGAAGATGCTGTGGAGTTGGTTTTGTATGCATTTGACAATGGCAAGCAAGGTGATTTGTTTGTACAAAAATCGCCAGCCGCTACTATACAAGTTTTGGTTGAGGCGTTGATAGAATTGTACGGGGCTAAAAACGAAGTGAAAATAATAGGCACCAGGCATGGGGAAAAGCTATTTGAAACGCTGGTAAATAAAGAGGATATGGTGAAAGCAGAAGATTTAAAAAATTATTATAGAATTCCTGCAGATAATCGAGATTTAAATTACAATCAATTTTTTTCGGAAGGAATTACGCATAGTGATAATATAGAAGAGTATCATTCTCACAATACTACAAGGCTAAATGTGGAAGAAACAAAGAAGTTTTTGCTTAAGCTAACAATGATAAGAATGGATTTAGGAATATAGTTTTATGAAGGCAACATTAATCCAAGGAAATACACATGCCGATGAACGAGGCACTTTGCTTTTTTTTAATGATTTTGATATGTCTGCGGTAAAAAGATTTTATACAATTGAGCATCCTAGCACAGATACAGTAAGGGCATGGCAAGGGCATAAAATTGAAACTAAATGGTTTCACATACTTCAAGGTTCATTTTCGGTAATACTTATAAAACCTGACCATTGGGATAATCCATCTCCTAAACAGGTGATAGAGCAGTTTCGCATTAAACAAGAAGATAACCTTGTGCTAAAAATACCTGGAGGCTACATCAATGGTTTTAAAGCGATGGTACCAAATTCAAAATTGATGGTTTTTGCAGATGCTACAATAGTAGAATCTAAGCAAGATGATTTTAGGTTTGATAAAACACTTTGGTATGACTGGGAAAAAGAAAGTATTTTATGATTAAAGTTGGCGTAACAGGTAAGAACGGATTTATTGGGCAGCATGTATGCAACCATTTGAGATTATCTACTCATGAATTTGAGTTAATTGATTTTGAAAGAGCATATTTTGACGACAGGGAGCGACTAGATATTTTTGTACAAACCTGTGATGTCATTATCCATTTAGCAGGGATTAATAGGCATGAGGATAGTAAAGTGTTACATGACACCAATATTTGTTTAACCGAAAAGTTATTAGGCGCCTGTGTGAGCGTAAATGCTAAACCTAAAATAATTTTTTCTTCATCCTTACAGCAAAAAGAGGAAAATCCTTACGGCAAATCAAAAAAAACTTCCAGTGACTTAATCAGTAATTGGAGTTTGGATAATACTGCGTCAGCCTCTGTATTAATTATTCCGAATGTGTTTGGTCCATTTGGAAAACCACATTATAATTCCGTAATAAGCACCTTTTGTTATGAACTTGTACGTGGCGTGCAACCTACAATACAAGTTGATAAAGAAGTTAATTTTATTTATGTAGACGAACTTGTTGAAATAATACTTGATCAAGTAAGAAATGCAACTTTGAGTGATGTTTTAGAAGTTTCTCATACGCATAAAAGTACGGTATCAGCAATATTAAAAAAGTTGCAAGAGTTTAAAAAAACCTATTTTTTGAATGGTAACATACCTAACCTTACTAGCACATTCGAATTGAATTTATTCAATACTTTTAGGTCATTCATCAATCATAAAAATTACTTTCCCGTAGCATTAACGGCACACGAAGATAATAGGGGAGCCTTTGTAGAAATAGTTAGGCTCGGCACCGGCGGGCAAGTATCATTTTCTACTACCCATCCGGGTATTGTAAGAGGAAATCATTTTCATAAAAGAAAAATAGAAAGGTTTACAGTTATTAAAGGGAAAGCGTTAATACAGCTAAGAAAATACAATGAGGAGGAGGTTTTAGAATTTTATTTGGATGGGGCTAACCCGGCTTATGTAGATATGCCGGTGTGGTATACACACAATATTAAAAACATAGGCGATGAAATATTATATACTATATTTTGGATAAATGAAGCCTACAATGCAGATAGTCCCGATACTTATTTTGAAACGGTTTGATGATTTGTTTTACATTTTACATTTTAAATTAGCACAAAATGAATGCAATAAAAAAGCTGAAGGTAATGACGGTAGTAGGTACACGACCGGAAATAATTAGGCTATCTAGGGTTATTGCAGCATTAGACAATTCGGAAGCTATAGAACATGTTTTGGTGCACACAGGGCAAAATTATGATTATGAACTTAACCAAATTTTTTTTGAAGACCTAGGCATTAGAAAACCTAACTTTTTTTTAGAAGCCGCTGGTAAAAATGCAGCAGAAACTATCGGGTTAATTATTTTGAAAATTGATCCTTTACTAGAAGCAGAAAATCCCGATGCTTTCTTGGTATTGGGCGATACCAATAGCTGTCTTTGTGCTATTCCTGCTAAAAAACGAAAGATCCCAATTTTTCACAT
>JBBREY010000129.1:0-5454 GCA_038225275.1 Chitinophagales bacterium
AATTAACAAAAAAACTATTTACACAAGTTTTAAAATGAAAAATGGTTCAGATTATGAGGGCTACGCTATTGATGACCAACCCGAAGGAGAAGGACAGGAAACAGATTTTTTAGGCGGCATATATAAAGGCGAATGGAAAAACGGGAAACGAGATGGGGTTGGAAAATATACATATTCAAATGGAAATGCTTACGATGGGCAATGGAAGAAGGGTAAAAAGGAAGGCAAGGGTAAACAGATTAATACTGTGAGTACGCTAACCGGTACCTGGATAAATGATCAATTAGAAGGGCAGGTAATTAAATATGACTTGTTTTCAAATACGACTAAAACTGTTTTGTACAAAAATGATTTAGAAGTACTAAAATAAATTATGGCTACAACAATTGTTTTCTACTTTATTGCTTTTATCTTTTTTGTTGTGTGCCTTATTGGTCTTCAAAGATGGGTTAAACTACCACAGCAAAAAAAAGATAAAACAGGCTTAATCGTTTTAGTTACATTTTTAAGTTTGCTTTTACTATTTATATTGTTAGTCGTTTTTCAACCTCATGTTTTGAGTGTTGAGCGTACAATAACAGGTGCTATAGTATTTGTTTTTTTGCTGATCGTTTTTATTGCATTTTTTATTAAATGGTACAATGATAAGTATGATAAAAAGATAAATGCTGGCAATGTTATCTTGGTCTTGAGTTTGTCAATTTTTGGGATAGTATTTCTTTTTCTAAAATTTGGAGGATCTGAGGAAAAGGATAGAATTATAAAAAATGTACAATTAAAAACTATGGTAACCAACATTACTTTCGATACCCACAAACCTTATTTTAAAGATATGACATTTGCAGATGGGCAATACTTACCCATGCCTGAAGCTATGAACAACACATTGCAAATAGGTGATAGCATTTATAAGATAAAAGGAGAGCCATTTTATACTGTTGTAAATTTTAAATCAAAAAAAATAACTCAATATCTTGTTGCAACCCATGTAAGGGTATTAGGTAAACCACAGTAAATAATTAATTTTTTGAAAAATATTGTTTGGGCATTTTTATACTTTTTGTTTTCAACCATTATTACCTGGTGGTTTATTAAGCAAGGCGAGTTGCTATATTTTTCCCGGGAGAAAATGTTTTTGTCCTGTACAATTGCAGGTTCAAAATGGGGTATACAAATACTGGCTGCACTATTTTTTTTAAAAGAAAAAAAATGGGAGTTTATTAAATTTATAGCAGCTACTTGTTTTGTGGGTAGTTGCATTTTACTACCATACTGTTTGTTTAGTGCAGTAAGAATGCCGGCTTATAGTTTTGTTGTTTCATTAGTTGTGGCAGTTTTTTTTATGATTCTCATTTATTATAATGTTGTAAAACAAATAAATATTTCAATATTATGGTTTTGGGGCTGGATGTTTTGTTTAACGATTGCCGTGTCATTACAATTATTTGTAGTATTTAAGATTATGTAAAAAATTACATAAACTAACCTGCCATTTCTTCTGTTTAACAATCATTATGTATAAAAAAATAACTTTCATCATCATCTTAATATTCTCTTTGTTTTTGTATTATGTTGCCCGTAAATACGATGCAGTAAACGCTCTTAAGTTTGCTTTTGCAAAAGATTACGTTCCTTTCTACGAAGCCGCCGCAGATGAATTTTGGATTGTTGGCATCTTCATTTGTTTTGCAAGTTGGGTATGGGTTGATGTAGTAGTTATAAAAACCAAACAATTATTTTGGTTATGGATTCCGTTTTTATTTATTATTGTCGTAACAATAACAAACACTAACCACGAAGAAAAACTGTTTCATTTTAAAAAAGCCAATGGTTTATGGAAGGGTGGATTTTCTTTGAGTTATGTTTTCGGCATCGGTGTAATAATTATTGCCGGCATTACTTTAATTATTAATTATCTGGCCTTTAAATGGTATTTTTCGAAAGCAGATAAACTGATATCCTGAGACATCGGTGTATTACAATTTAGAGTCGATGATGTCAGTATTTACACATTGGTTAATTCCCTAAAAACATCTTCCAAACTATTGCTTTGGTTTTGCAGAGAAACGATGTTTAGATTATTATCGATACTGAGTTTCAAAATTTGTTTGCGAAGGCTGTCGGCATCATTTGTTTGTATGCGAAAACTGTTGCCCGATATAGAAACGTTTATTGCTGATTCTAAATTTTGGAGGTCTTTTTTATCTATTTCTTCTTGGAAAGTTACGATAACAAATTGCTGCCCTGCCTTTGCTAGCTGAAGATTTTGTAAGCTATCATTTGCAACAATATTTCCTTTATTGATGATAATAACCCTGTCGCAAATTGCTTCTACCTCCTGTAAAATATGTGAGGAAAAGAGTACTGTTTTATCTTTTGCCAGTGCTTTAATTACGTTTCTTATTTCTATAATCTGGTTTGGATCAAGACCTGAAGTTGGCTCATCTAATATCAATACTTCGGGTTCGTGTATTAGCGCAGCTGCAAGACCAACCCGTTGTTTGTATCCTTTGCTTAACTGTCCGATTTTTTTATTTGTTTCTAATGTTAGTCCTACTGTTTTTATTATTTCTTCTGTTCTTTCTTTTGCATTTTTAAGCTGATGCACACCTGCAGTAAAAAGTAAATATTCCCTCACATACATTTCAAAATACAATGGGTTTGCTTCGGGTAGATAACCAATCTTCTTTTTGCTTTCAATATTTTTTTTTGTAACATCAATACCACAAACTTGTATGTTGCCCGCATCTGCATCAAGATAACCGGTTATCATTTTCATTGTGGTTGATTTACCTGCTCCGTTTGGACCAAGGAAACCCACAATCTCACCTTTGTTAACATTAAATGAAATATTATTTACAGCTTTCTGAGCGCCGTAATTTTTAGAAAGGTTGTTGATACTGATGGACATGAGGCTAAATATTTTTATTAAACCTATAAGGTTTTAAAAACCTTATAGGTTTTTGGCGCAGTAAACCATTAATTACTAATTTTCATTGAGCCTATTTTCTTTTTTTGTTATATAGAGCGTTAGAAAAAGAAATGTACAAAACCAAAGCCCTGCAAACACCACTGCTAATAGAGGTTTATTAAAAATTGTATTTATAAAAATTAGAAAACTTAGTAGTGTCACCAAAAATAAAAAAATGTGCCTACGATTCTTCATTTATAAATTTTTAACGATAGAATTATAAAACCTCTAAGGTTTTGAAAACCTTTGAGGTTTGTTGAGCACCTACTCACCTTCTTTCTTAGGTCCTTGTGGACCTCTGTTTGGCTGTGGTCTATTGCCCTGTGGCCTTGGTGGTCGGTTGTTGTTATTTTGATTTCTGTTTTGTGGTGGTCGAGCCTCACGATTTTGTTGCTGGGGGCGATTATCCTGCTGTTGTTGTGGTGGCCTGCCTTCTCTATTTTGTTGCGGACCTCTTGGGTTGTTGGCCCTTTGTTGTGGTCGCTGCCCCTCGGTGTTCCCTTGTGGTGGGCGGTTTCGTTGCTGCTGGTTTTGTTGTTGTGGTCTTTGTTCGTTTTGTTGCTGGCTACGCTCTTTATCTCTACGCTTGCGGGTAGTTTTTTCCAAGCTCTTTAAACTTATTTGTCCTACTATGTCTGCATATTCGGGTTCAACTTCCTTTGGTTTGGCAGTTATTATTTCTGCAGCTTCAAGTTCTTCCGGTTTTATTCCATCTCTATTTTGAGCCTTTATCTTTTTAACGGTATCAAGCGCCAAAGGAATATGGGCAGCGGTGCCTGGAATTGCATACCACATTAAATTTTTGAAGATATCTTTCTTTACTAAAAATGCTCTGCCTTTTGCAGTTTCTAAAGTATCAGCATCAGTAGGGAAAAACTGCAGCGCATCCATGTATGTATCCAACTCATAATTTAAACAACATTTTAAACGCCCACATTGGCCGCTTAATTTTGTTTGGTTAATGCTTAGATTTTGGTAACGGGCTGCATTTGTATTTACACTTTTAAAATCAGTAAGCCAGGTTGCACAACAAAGTTCTCTGCCGCAACTGCCTATCCCACCTACTTTTCCAGCTTCCTGCCTTGCACCAATTTGGCGCATTTCTACTTTTACTTTAAACTCGCCTGCATATAATTTTATGAGTTCTCTAAAATCAACTCTATCATCTGCAATGTAAAAGAAGGTTGCCTTTCTGCCGTCAGCCTGTACTTCTACTTCAGCCATTTTAAGTTCTAAATTTAGCTGGCGGGCCATGGCACGACTGCGAATAAGGACTTGTGCTTCTCTGGCTTTGCTTTCCTGCATTTTTGCAAGATCGCTTTCTGTTGCACGACGAAGTATTTTTTTAATATCAGGACTTTTTTCGTCGATATTATTTTTCTTTAATTGAAGACGTACCAATTCCCCTGTAAGATTTACCATACCAACATCGAAACCATTTACACCTTCCAGTGCAATCATTTCGCCTTTTTCAAAATAATGTAGTGTGGTATTTTTAAAATAATCTTTGCGGCTGCCATTGTTAAAGCTTACTTCAACAATTCTGCAACTGCTCTCGGGGTCTGCAAACGGTAAGTTTGCCAACCAATCGTGTACATTCATTCTGTTACATGCACCACTACTGCAACTGCCTTTACTTTGGCAACCACCTGGCGTTCCTGTTCCGCAACTTCCACAAGCCATAAAAAAATATTTAGAGCCCCTCCTAACCTCCCCAGGGGGAAGGAACTATCTCAGCGTATCGACGAATAAGATAGAAATTAGATTAAAGCATCATTGTTTAAAAAATTGTTTTACTAATAGTTTTTTAGCTGAATTTCCAAACTGATATTCAACAAGGAGACAAAGATGAAATGTGTCCCGCACTCCTGGCGAACCAACGAAGCTTCAAAATACTGCTGCTGTGCCCGGTTATAAAAAATCAAGCTCGCAGATTCTTCAGATTTACACAGATTTTCTTTGTGACCCTTGTGCGTTCCTTTGCGCCTTTGTGGTTCAACTACCTATTGTATCAAAATTAATGATTTGTTGCTAATAATATGATATAACCTAATTGTGAGGGCGTGGAAGAGTATTTTTGCATTTGCATTGCGTTCAATGTAATAAGCAGCTTTGTCCAATTCTTCGGCTATGGCTTCCTGTTGAGAAACATCGCAAATTTTATTAATACGGTTGGCAAAATCAACATAGGCGTTGGCAGTATTTTCATCTAAGCCATCAGCTGAAACCCTCAAGCGTATTGCCTGCTCAAGTAAATGGGTAAAATATTTAAGAAACTGCTTTTGCTTTTCTCTGCCAAGTTTTGCTACTTCCTCTATCCATTTTACCTGTGCTACCGGACCGGTTTTTAAAATAGCGTTGAGCCATCCTCTTAGCAATACTTCCCAATCATCGTCAGCATGTTGCAATTGCTGAAGCGCTTCGTGGTAATTTCCTTCGGCAGTTGCAGCAATTTGAAGTGCCTTTTGTGAATCAATATTTTC
>JBBREY010000130.1:0-5393 GCA_038225275.1 Chitinophagales bacterium
TTTTGCGTGTGCCATGAAACAGGGCTAAGAGAAGTACTTTTTTAGTAAGCTTGAATTAAAACTTTTTCTTAGTGGTTGGTGTCGCCACCAACAACGTTTAATATGACTTTCGGTTGGTGAAGACACCAACCGATAAAGCAAAACTTAGCACGGCAGCCTTGCACCATTTCTACGCTAGGGAAGAATGTTTCGTTTGCCACCAACCAAGGCGGATACAATTTAGCAACTAAGCCGCTAAGACACAAAGGAAAAATGTAACGTATTTTTTATGTTTCAAACCTCTAAGCCTTCTTATTAATTCCATTTTTTGAACCAAAGCTGAAAAACGCCGCCGCTGTGCTTGACTCAGTGATCGTTTCGTGCGCTAAGAATCAAGGCGGAGGAAACGGCTTCTTATTTATTTTTTTCATCACTAAATTTTACATTATTATTTGTTGGCACAAGCTTAACAAAAGAAACTACATTTCAACCTAACCTTTCTAAGTTAATAGGTATCTTGTAAGCAAATGAAAGTTTTCCTGTCTTTTTTTTTAGTTTATTGGTGTTTTGGTATGTTCATTTCACCGGAAGGAGATTTCTCTGCAGTATCAGATATACCCCAGCAATACAAACATTGTAAAGAAACAGAGGATAAAGATTTAACCGTTATTGATTTTATTACAGACCACCTCATCAACGTTGATTGCCTTTTTGATGAACATAAAAATGGAGATGAACAAAAACCTCATAAGTCTTTCCAATACAGTCAACATTCTATAATATCCATTTTTGTAATTACAAAAAGAATAATCTTCAATAATCAAACTGTTATAACCACAACTAAAAATATTTTTGGTTTTCCTTCCTCAACAAGTTACAGTTTCAAATTATTCTCTTCCATCTTCCGTCCTCCGGTAGCCTAATAATTAAATAAAAATGATATTCACTCTACAGTTTAGGGTGCATTCTATTGTTTAATTTATTAAATACAACTTCAATGCAATTCTTTAAAAGCAAATGGCAATGCCTATGTATAGGTATCGTATCCAGTATGCTGTCGCTTTCAGCTACAGCACAAAAAATAACCATAAGTGGTTATGTAAAAGATATAATTTCCAAAGAGGCATTAATAGGTGCATCGGTTTCAAGTATCACCAACAAGGTTGGTACTATCACTAATCAATATGGTTTCTTTTCACTTACGGTATTTTCAGCCGATACAACTGAAATACTAATTACCTCTAGCGGTTATACCATTCAAGCAAAAAAAATATTTTCAACAGGGAATCTGCAACTCAATATTTTATTGGAACCTTCTAAAAATAATTTAGCAGAAGTAACAGTAACATCGGGTAGAAATAACCGCAACGTACAAAAAGCCCAAATGGGTGTGATAGATGTACCAATCCAAGCCATTAAAAACCTACCAGTTTTATTTGGCGAACGAGATATTTTAAAAATCATCCAACTATTACCAGGGGTTCAAGGTGGGCAAGAAGGCACGACAGGTTTTTATGTACGAGGTGGCAACTTAGACCAAAATTTGGTACAGTTAGATGAAGCAACCGTTTATAACCCCAATCACTTATTTGGCTTGTTCAGCACGTTTAATGTAAATTCTATCAATTATGTAAAATTAATAAAGGGCGGTTTTCCTGCCGAGTACGGCGGAAGGCTAAGTTCTATTTTAGATATTACAATGAAAGAAGGTAACAAAACAAAATACCAAACAGAAGGCGGTATCGGTTTGTTATCAGACAATTTAACTTTTCAAGGACCCGTTCAAAAAAATAAATCTTCTTTTATTGTTTCAGCCCGAAGAAGCCATATAAATTTATTACTACAACCATTTACATCAAAAAGTACATCTTATATTTTTTACGATTTAAATGCCAAAGTAAATTTTGAATTAGGGAAGAAAGATCATTTATTCCTTAGTTTTTTTAAAGGTAATGACAAGGCAGACTACACAGGGGCAAACAGCCTAAATTATAACACTGATTTTGGAAATACAACAGGTACGCTAAGATGGAATCATCTTTTTGGCAGCAAAGTATTTTCAAATACATCGCTTATTTATAACGATTATCATTTAGGCTTAGGCACAACCCAAAACAATTATTATGCTTTGCTATACACAGGTATAAAAGACATTAATTTAAAAAACGATCTCACATTTACGCCCAATAACAAGCACAAAATTAAAGTAGGCTTTACTTATACCTATCATACATTATTCCCTGCTGCCGTATCGGCAAAAGTACCTACTCGAGGTAATAGAATTACAATAAACAAAGACAGTATAGTGAGACGATATTCAAACGAAATGGCTTTTTATATTGGAGATGATTTTGATGCGACTGAAAAATTGAGCATCAATTATGGACTTCGTATTCCTGTATTTGTTGCATCGGCAAAAACGTATGCTTTTGTTGAGCCACGTATCACTACCAAATATTCTCTCAACAATACAACATCAGTAAAGGCATCTTTTACTATTATGAATCAGTTTTTACATTCCGTTCCTAATAGTACAGCTTCACTCCCTACAGATATTTTATTAAGCAGTAATAATTTAATTAAGCCGCAAAACAGTAATCAGGTTGCGCTAGGATTATTCAAAAATTTTAAAGATAATAGCATTGAAGCTAGTGTTGAAGCCTATTATAAAACAATGGACAATCAAGTTTTATTCAGAGAAGGTACGCAAATAGTAGCCTCTTCAAATTTGGATAGTACACTTGCTTTTGGCAAAGGAAAATCTTATGGTATAGAACTATTTATAAAAAAGAATTTTGGCAGGTTTACAGGTTGGGCAAGTTATACATTAAGTAAAACCACACAACAATTTGCAGAATTAAACAGAGGTTTAGCGTTTCCTGCATCTTTCGACAGAAGGCATAATTTTTCTTTGGTAGGCACTTATGAATTAAGTAAACATTGGACAGTATCAGCAGATTTTGTTTATTACACAGGGAGGGCATTAACCTTACCAGCAGGGCGAATTTCGGTGCCAGTTAACGGTTCATTGTACGATGGTAACTATTACGATTTTACTTCAAGAAATAATGTGAGACTTAGAAGTTTTCACCGGCTCGATGTGAGTTTTTCAAATAAAAGACAAGTCAATTTTTGGGGTAAAAAATATGAAAGAGAATGGGTATTTGGAGCGTATAATATTTACAGTAGGCTCAACCCCTACTTTGTATATTTAACTACCAATCCAGATACAAGGCAGCCGGAAGCTAGGCAAGTTTCTTTACTACCAATCATCCCCAGCGTAAGCTTCAATTTCAAATTTTAAAATGAAAAAAATGAAATTATATATTATTATTTCAATAGCTTTTATAAGCATAGTATTATTTTCTTGCGAAAAAATAATTACCATTTCTGCTCCACCATATACTAGTAAACCAAGTATTCAATGTATGCTTGAGCCAGATTCATTACCAAAAGTGTATTTTAATAATACCGTTCCATACTTCGATAAAAAAGTAAGTTTCCAAGATTTAGTCATTCGCAATGCACAAATAAAAATACAAAGTTCATTAGGTATTGATAACCTGCATTTAGATAGTGTGTACAACAAAATATTTTGCCAGTACGATTATTTTTATATAGGCAATACACCTATTCAACGCAATAATTCGTACTCATTAAATATTAAAAGTGGGGCTCATGATTTTTCTGCTACTGCAAAAACAGAGCAACTTCAGGCAACGATTGATAGCGTTTCTTTTGTACAGGTTTTTAACGATTTATATGGTGCACACGAAGGTGTTATAACTTACTTTAAAGATGTACCAACACAAGTAAATTATTACCGTTACGAAATGGTAAGGTATGTAGATACCACCACAAAGCTAGCCAGCGAAAAGATTGTAAGTATTTGTTTAGGCAAAGATAGTTTAAAGGTTAACGAAATAGGTCGTTCGGTATATGCAGACGTGGGACTACAAGGTCAGCAAATAAAAATTGTTGTAGAGCCGGCGTATTCTCATAAACCAGGTAAAAAGACGCAGGTTTATATTACAAGCATTGACAAAAATGCGTATGATTTTTTCGACCAATTAGATAAACAAAAACTTGCTCAATTTAATCCATTCGTAGAGCCAGTATTTTTAAGAGATGGGCAGTTTGGAGCAGCTGCCATTGGTTACTTTTCAGCCATGCAAAAAAGTAATCCAGTAACTTTTATTTACCCTGAATAACAAATAAAAAAATTTATTAATAATTAAAAACAAAATAAAATGAAAAAGACAGTAATGACCGTTGCATTAATTGCAACATTTTTAGCAGGTGCAAATGCACAAAAATTAGATGCCTCAAAAGTACCGCCTATGGTAAAATCATCATTCGCCAAGCAGTTTCCTACAGCAACTGCCAAATGGGAAAAAGAAGATGGTAAATACGAAGCAGGTTTTAAAGTAGCCGACAAAGAAATGTCTGCACTATTTTCTACCGATGGTAAAATGACTGAAAGTGAAGTAAGTATGAAGCAAGCAGAGCTACCAGCCTCAGTTTTGGCTTATGTAAAAGAAAATTACAAAGGCAAATCAATTAAAGAATGTGCTAAAATTACAAAAGCAGATGGTACCGTTGTTTACGAAGCAGAAGTAAATGGTAAGGATCTAATTTTTGATGATAAGGGCAAATTCATCAAATCAGTAAAAGCCTAAGCCAAAAGAGAGATTGTTTAATTAAACAATCTCTCTTTATTTTTAAAAAAATGCAAAATGAAAAAATAATTTTCCTAATCCTCCGCCACGCTGCGTGGCTCACGCAAAGTTGGGTCTGTTCCCTCAGTCACTAAAAGTTGAGAAATGTTTTACCGCTCCGCATGGCAGGGATTGCAGTGTAAATCCCGTGACAAATGCCTGGCTTTATTCTAATGACCATGCCCCACCTCACAACTATTTTCTTTTTCTTATTTTTGGCCCAAACAATTCTTCATTCGCTTTTTTACGTCTTCCCATTTAGCCCATAAAACTTTAAATGCTACATCAGTATTATTTGCAGCAGCTACACTTTGCGCTGTCGCAGGCATATCCGTTTCCTGCAAAATATTAAAGATGGATGATAAAGAATTATTGATGGCTGCAAAGCCTTTGGGATCGTTTTGGAATGCCTGTGCCTGCGCATCGCATGCTGCCAATGCTGTTGCGGGCGCCTCTTTTGCATAAGTTAGTTGTTCTTTTTTTCTTAGTGGTTGGTGCCGCCACCAACAAGGTTTAATATGACTTTCGGTTGGTGAAGACACCAACCGATAAAGCAAACTTATAAATCATTTTTGATTTTGCGTGTGCCATGAAACAGGGCTAAGAGAAGTACTTTTTTAGTAAGCTTGAATTAAAACTTTTTCTTAGTGGTTGGTGTCGCCACCAACAACGTTTAATATGACTTTCGGTTGGTGA
>JBBREY010000131.1:0-5185 GCA_038225275.1 Chitinophagales bacterium
CCATCAAAGATTGTGGTAGATGTTTTTGGCGCTACCAATAATACCAATTGGATTACCCAATTACAAAGTGTAAAAGAAATTAAAAATGTAGAATATGAGCAAATACAGGATGGCATTTTTAGGATAACCGTTTATTTAAAACACCAACAGCATTGGGGGCATAGCATTTATTACAAGGGCAACCTGCTTACAATAAGAATAAAACAACAGCCCAAAAGTTTATCACTGCGCAACCTTACAATAGCTATAGATGCAGGTCATGGCGGAAGTAATACGGGTGCCGGCGGACCAACAGGCGTTGCTGAAAAAGACCTGGCTTTAGCGGTTTCTCTAAAACTGCAAAAAGCATTGCAGGAAGAAGGTGCAAAAGTTATCATGACCCGTACCACAGAAAAGTTTGTTGACAACAAAGAGCGCATCTTAATTTACAGAGACAATGAACCTGATCTTTTAATAAGTGTTCATTTAAATTCAGCCAATGATCCTTTTCGGGCAGGTGGTACAAGTTCTTTATACAGATACATTGGCTTTAGAGGATTAAGCGCTGCCATCAATAAAAGAATGTTACAGTTGGGCTTAAAAGAATATGGTAACATCGGCTCCTTTAATTTTATGCTGAACAGTCCCACCGAATATCCAAACGCTTTGATAGAGACATTATTTCTTAGCAACCCTGCAGAAGAAGAATTAATTGTAGATCCTTCTTTTCAGCAAAAGATGGCGGATAAAATTGTAGCAGGGATAAAAGATTTTTTGGTAGGGGTTGGGGAGGAGGATAAATAATATCAATTTTTAAACATCTTCTCAAATGCTTATTTAGATATTATTCTCAGCTTGGTATATCTTTTTTCAAGATGGATCTTTTGGGACAGAATATGTTTATCACCACTTGTAACAAAACCTGCATTTTGCTGTAAGGCTAATGCAATTATATAAGAATCATCTTTATCTGCAGGAATGTATTGATTGTATGGATAATTTAACATCGACAAAGTGCCTATCTTCTTTACAAAATTTATGGCTTTTCTTATATCAACATTGTATTTTTTTAAATGCGGATAGTCCAAAACCCTTTCAATTTCTATTAATAATTCTTGACAATAGATTAGAGTGATTTTGTTTACAGCAATTGCTTCAACCAAAATAAAAATATTATCAGATAAGAAATAACTTACCCAAATATTTGCATCAAGTACAAACTTTTTATTTCGCATGTACGATCTCTTTTCTTACTTTATGCTTTATAATATCTATTTGAGAAATTGTAGGTGGCTTTAAACCTCTGGTTGGATTTGTAAAAGAAGGAACTCCTTTTTTTAAAATTAATGTCGCATTAATTTGTGCTAGAATAGATAGCTGCTCTGTATTATCTAATTTTTCTAAGCCATTGATAATTTTTGATATATTTTTATTAGCAATTAACAAAGTCGTCATTGTATCTGTTTATTCCAAATTTAAATACTTTTCTTGATACATCATTACTTAAATATATCATTAAATACCCCGGCTAAATGCACTCCTCCCTTTACAAGCTGTTCGTTTAATGGTGCAATAAATTTAAAGTTGTAGAGGTAATCTAAGCGTTGGTCAGGCTTTACATCTGCATATATTTTTTCAGTGAGACTATAAGTATCATATATCCATTGAACCAATGTTTGCTTTTGCCATGCTCGTCTTTGAGCAAGTGTGGTATGGTTTATAGTAGTTGCATACTCTGTGTAACTCAATTGCTGAAAATCAATCAACTTACTATCCCACACAGAATGAAGATTTGAATCATCACTAAACCATTTTACTTTAACTGCATTTCCACCGCGGTCATCAGGCCTGCCAAGGTGCATTGGCTGGTGAATATCGCCAATAATATGAATGAGCAGACGCACATACAACTGTTTAGTTTCGGGAGATAACAACCTGTTTGTTTTAAATTCTTTTATTAAAAAGTTGATTTTGGTGTAAGCATCGGTCGAAGTATCTGACACAAAAAAATTGGTCACCTCATCAAAGGATAAACCACTTTTTAAATCTGCATAATGCCACGTTGATAAATAATTATAAGCAGGGTCACTTTTTATAAAGTCAGGCCAGTTACTTGCCATTGCAATACTTTCAAACCCAAGTATTTTACCGAGCTCAGTTTTTGCTTTTTTGGTTAAATAACTATCCGCTATCTGGCCTACAATACGATGCCCTGTAACACCCCATGCACTTCCCGCAAAAGGCATGTAAATAAATAAACACAATACTATTATCTTTTGAAAACACTTCATATGCCTGTAAATTTTGAAGAGCAAATGTATGTAATAAAGATGGCAGAAATACGGTTACCACAACTGATAACGTTGGTTTAAATGAACGCCTAATTCCTATTTATCTATAGAAAACCTTCTTTTACAAAATGTATTTATGTCCACTATGGTCTGGCGCAGCTTTTGCTTATTTTTTATAAACATTTTTATGCCAAACGTAGTAAAGACCGACATACATTTAAAGGAGGAAAGTAAAGAAAATAAGGAGCCTGACATCCCCGTTAAGACTAAAGAAAATGATCCGATAAAAAATACCGCTGATGAACCCGGATTAAATCAGGCAGAAACTACTAAAAATGAATTAGAGCCCGGTACTGATAATGTAGATGATGAATGAATTCAATGTTGAGTGATGAACGATGAATTATAAAGTCAAAATAAAAATTCACTATTCACTAACCATCATTTACTATTCACCATTCAATGCTTCCCAATATTCGGCAGCACGGCGGGTATGGGGTATAACAATAGTACCACCAACTATATTGGCAACTGCAAACAGTTCATATATTTCATCTGTATTTACATTAAGTTCGTGTGCTTTGCCAAGATGGTATTTTATACAGTCATCGCAGCGCAACACCATGCTTGCAACAAGGCCAAGCAATTCTTTGGTTTTAACATCTAATGCACCTGCGGCATATGTATTAGTATCAAGGTTCCACAATCTTTTTATAACTAAGTTCTCTTTGCTTAAAATTACCTCGTTCATTTTTGTGCGGTAATCATTAAACTCATTTACTATTTCACTCATCGTTTATATTTTAGGCTGCAAAGTTATATGAATAGTACTCATTGTAAAAGCATGTTCATTCTATAAAGCAAATATTTGGAAAAAAGTTGCATTCCTTGTGCATACTCACCTAATGTAGAAATGCCATGTCTTCTGCGGTCAATACAATTTCTGCTGCTTGTAGGTTCTCCTTTAAATGCTGTAAAGATGAAGTGCCCGGAATAGGTAAAATAATTGGCGATTTATGTAGGAGCCAAGCAATGTTTATCTGTGCTTCTGTAGCATGATGACGTGCAGCTATTTCTGCAATTCGTGTATCCTTTTTAGGCATCGCCGTAAACAAAGAAAAATAGGGAATCAGCGGAATGTTATTTGCCTCACAGATGTTAAGCAATTCTTCGCCACCGCGGTTGTCGCCATGCACACTTGATAGTGAAGTGCGTTGTGCATGTCCATACATATTTTCAACTGTTGCCACATCGCCCAATGCTATGGCAGTCTGCAATTGCTCTGGCGTTACATTGCTTACACCCACATGTAGAATTTTCCCTTCTTCCTGCATAGCATACATCGCTTCCATACTTTTTTCAAATGGCGTGGTAGTATGTGGCATTACCCTAAAATGCACCAGTTGCACCTGGTCTTGTTTTAGCGTACGCAAATTATTTTCAATACTTGTGCGCAGGTTTTCAGGCGAATCAAAAGGCACCCAGCTTTTATCAGGCCTGCGGGTAGCACCTACTTTTGTGCAAATAACAAGATCATCATTGTAAGGATATAGCGCCTCTGCAATTAATCGGTTGGTCACATCTTCCCCGTAATAATCTGCCGTATCTAAAAAGTTTACCCCACTACTAATGACTGTTTTTAAAAGTTCAATAGCACCCAGTCGATTGGCAGGTTCGCCATAAATACCTTCGCCGGTAAGCCGCATGGTACCATAACCCAAACGGCTTACTGTGAGTGGTTTTATTGAATTACCAGCAATGGTAATGGTTGGGTTGATGTTCATGAGCTTGTACAATTTTATTTCTAATAATGTAAAATTAGAAAGATAATTTACAAGCGGGCATGATAGTTTTCTGGTGTTATTTGTATAGCTACATTAGGATTTATTTATTCAACTGTATAGTTATTTTATGACGAGGCTGGACGAGGCATCACACTCTGCTCAGCCATAGATTACCCGAGGATTACCCTACGATGGTTCATTAGAAGCCTGTAAAAACAAAATGGCAATGTGCCCGCAAGTGCCTTCAAGCGCTTTGCAGTTCCTTCTTGTGCCCTACAGTTCCCTTCAGCGACCGTTTGCGACCTACATATTTAAGATGAAAATTTTGGCACGAAACACGTCGTGTAATTCTCAATTTTTAATTCGTAATTCGTAATTAACAGCATTCGCCACCAATCATCAACCATTTACATTTCTTACCTTTACAACCTCAAAACATTAGAATAATTAACCATGGCAGATACACAGGAAGTATTACAAGAGGTAGTGATAAAATTTGCTGGCGACAGTGGTGATGGTATGCAGCTCACGGGCACACAGTTCACAAACAACAGTGCAATGCTTGGGTTAGATTTGGCTACGTTTCCAGATTTTCCTGCAGAAATAAGAGCCCCAATAGGTACACTGCCCGGTGTGAGTGGTTTTCAACTTCGCTTTAGCAGTGATCGGATTTTTACACCTGGAGATGATTGTGATGTGCTCGTGGCAATGAATGCAGCAGCACTTAAAGTAAATTTAAAAGGGCTTAAAAAAGGCGGGAAGATACTAGCCAACATTGACGGCTTTGATGCAAAGAATTTAAGACTTGCCAATTATCCCGAAGGTATAAATCCATTAGAAGATCATAGCCTTGATGGGTATGAAGTAATAAAAATGGATGTTACCAAAATGACCCGTGAAGCATTGAAGGACATTACCATGGGTACCAAAGAAAAAGACCGTGCAAAAAATATGTTTGTACTTGGTTTTTTATATTGGATGTACAACCGCAGTATGGATAACACCATACAGTTTCTTACAGAAAAATTTGGTAAAAAACCAGAGATACTCGAGAGCAATGTAAAGGCATTGCAAAGTGGTTATAATTTTGGTGATACAACAGAAACTTTTTCTGCTCGATACTCCGTGCAA
>JBBREY010000132.1:0-4895 GCA_038225275.1 Chitinophagales bacterium
TAAATTATTTAAACGGTAGTTTATAGGGACGATTAAACAAATGAGCAGTTTTTTTTATTGATACCTTTACAACATGGCAAATACGCTCACAATTCTCGGAAATTCTTTACGACTCACCATGCAGGAATTAAGGGTAAACAAAACCAGAACTGCACTTAGCCTCACTGGTGTAGCCTTTGGAATATTCTGTATTATTGGTGTGCTGGCTACAGTAAATAGTCTTGAGCAAAATATTCAAAACGAAGTGAACAGCCTTGGTAGCAACACCATTTACATTGACAAGTGGGATTATAGTGGTGGCCCCAATAAACCTTTTTGGAAACTGAGGGCAAGACCAGTAATGAAATATGAAGAACAGAACATGGTGAAAGAACGATCTGAACTTACCCAAGACGTAACTTTTTTAATGCAGACGGGCGGAAGTTTATCTTATAAGAATGATGTAATAAGCAATGTTGCTGTATACGGTATCAATGAAGCACAGATTGCACTACAGCCAATAATTTTTGATGTAGGTCGTTATTTTTCATCAAACGAATTTAACAATGGAACCAACGTTTGCATAATAGGTTTTGAAAATGCGGAGAGTTTATTCGGTGCAGCAGAACGAGCAGCAGGTAAGCAAGTGGAGGTTAAAGGAAAAGTAATGACCGTAGTTGGCGTAATAAAAAAAGTTGGTAAAAATATGATTGGCTGGGATTATGATCATTGCGTTATGATGCCTTATAAATATTGCAGACAATTATATGATGAAAAAAATGCTAATCCGGTTTTAATTGTAAAAGGCAAAGACGGTGTAACGACTGATGCATTATATCAGGAACTTAGAGGAATTATGAGGCAAGTAAGGAGATTATCGCCTAGAGAAGAAGATAATTTTTCATTAAATAGTGTGGAAGCATTTAGCAAAGCTATTTCTGGCTTTTTCGGCACACTCAATATTGTTGGCGGCTTTATTGGTGGTATAAGCTTAATAGTTGGATTATTTGGTATCGCTAATATTATGTTCGTAACGGTTAAAGAAAGAACTTCTATTATCGGATTAAAAAAAGCTATTGGTGCAAAAAGCTCCTCCATATTATTTGAATTTTTAATGGAAGCTGCACTAATGTGCATTTTAGGTGGCGCAATAGGTTTGTTTTTTGTCTGGATTTTGACCCTGGTTTTATCAGGACCACTCAAATTCCCCGTATTTATATCTGTACCACTTATGTTTGCAACTATAATTATATGTATTGTTGTAGGTATTTTGGCAGGCATAATCCCAGCAAGGCAAGCGGCCAAAATGGATCCGGTAGTAGCAATTAGGAGTTAATAAAATTGTACATACTATGATCTTGAACATAGCTAATTTTTAAAACTCCAATTCATTTTATAAATTGCAATCTTTAACAGAATTCGTAATTTTTAATTCACAATTCATAATCCATCACCACTAACCCAACCATACTCGCCATTGAATCATCTTGCGATGAAACCGCAGCTGCGGTTTATAGCGACCAAAAAATTTTAAGCAATATAATCGCCACACAAAAAATACATGAGCAATACGGTGGTGTTGTGCCTGAGCTCGCAAGTCGTGCACACATGGAAAATATTATTCCGGTTGTAGACGTGGCAATGAAAAGATCAGGATTAATGCTGAAAGACATTGATGCAATTGCATTCACACAAGCGCCGGGTTTAATTGGTGCATTACTTGTAGGAGCACAATTTGCAAAATCACTTTCTTTGTCGCTTGGTGTTCCCCTTATTGCAGTACATCATATGCAGGCCCACGTACTTGCTAACTTACTACAAGATCCCGCTCCTGCTTTTCCATTTTTATGTTTAACCGTTAGTGGTGGTCATACACAAATAGTACTCTGCTCATCTCCAACAAACATGAAAGTAATTGGCGAAACCATTGATGACGCCGCAGGAGAAGCATTTGACAAGACAGCAAAATTATTGGGTTTACCTTACCCCGGTGGACCTTTAATTGATAAATATGCGCAACTTGGAAAAGCGATTTACAAGTTTCCTGAACCAAAAATTGAAGGCTTAAATTTTAGTTTTTCAGGTTTAAAAACTTCCATTCTTTATTTTTTAAACAATGCAGGTACTGCAAATGTTTATAAAGAAGAATTAACTGCAACAGCTGAAGGCAGGAAAAAATTTATAGATGAAAATTTAAATAATATTTGTGCATCCGTTCAAATAAGAATAATAAGCATCCTTATTAACAAACTAAAGAAAGCAGTTTTGCAAACGGGCATTACAAATGTTTGTATTGCCGGTGGTGTAAGTGCCAACAGTGGGTTAAGAAAAGCACTTACCGAAACCGGTGAATCATTGGGGTGGAAAACTTATATCCCTGCTTTTGAATATTGCACGGATAATGCTGCAATGATTGCTGTAACGGGTTATCATAAATATCTTGCAGAAGAATTCGCTAGTGTTGACATTGCAGCTTCAGCCGGCAGTTCATTCTAATTTAAATATGTACATGAATACCTGGTTTCAATTTAAACAGTTTACAATACATCAGGATAGATGTGCGATGAAAGTATGTACTGACGCATGTTTATTAGGTGCTTGGGTAGCAAAAAAATTAGAGGGAAATAAAATTAAAGCTAATTATATTTTAGATATCGGATGTGGAACGGGGTTGCTAACATTGATGCTTGCACAAAAATCTAAAGCGCAAATCGATGCCGTTGAAATAGATAACGCTGCATTCGAGCAAGCTAAGGAAAATACCATTGTATCGAAATGGTGTGAAAGAATCACTATTCACCACAGTTCTATCAATGATTACCAGACATCCACAAAATATGAGCTGATAATAAGCAATCCACCTTTCTATGAAAATCAATTAAAAAGCGATAGCGAAGGCCGTAACAAGGCAATGCATGCAACTACGCTTTCTTATGAAGAATTGGCTGTAGCTATCAAAAAAAACTTAGCGCACAATGGTAGTTGTGGAATTTTACTGCCTTATTCTGTAGTAAAAAGTTTTGAAGAAAAACTTTTAATGCAACAACTTTTTATTAATGAGAAATTGAATATTTCTCACTCTCCTTCCCACCCTTTTTTTAGAACTGTAATATTCATTTCAAACACAAAAAAAGAATTATCAGAATATTCTTTAACTATAGAAAATACTGAAAACGAGTATTCAAGTGAGTTTAAAGAACTTTTGAAAGACTATTATTTGAAATTCTAATCGATAATAAATTTCTAAATCAAAAAAGGTTTTAGATCTTAGGAATAGTTATTAAAAAAGTAGTGCCTTCTTGTAATTTAGAAGACACTTCAATTGCTGCATTGTGGGATTGTAAGATGTTCATAGTCGCAGCGAGCCCCAATCCCATTCCATTTTTCTTTGCAGTAAAATACGGCTCAAACAATCTTGCAAGATTTTCTTCACTTATACCACATCCATTATCAGAAATTGATAAACTGTATTGCCCATCCAATTCTTCCAAGTGCATTGATAATTTACCATTGTCATCCATTGCTTCTACCGCATTAATAATAATATTAAGAAAAGCAATTTTCAACTTTTCCTTATCGGCATTTATTTTTAAAACCTTATCAGGAAATACATTTTCCATTTTTATATGCCTGAGAATCATTCTATCAGAAGCAGCATCTATGGTCTCCTTCAAAATATCCACGAGGTCATTTTCTCTTAGCATAATTTCTGGTCTGGAAGCACCTAACAATTCTGTTATTAGTGTTTCTATACGCTTACTATTACGAGTAATTATTTCTAAGTAAAGATTTGCATCGTCGGTTCTCATTTCTTCAGTTAGCTGCTCTAAAGACAAATTAATGTTATTCAGAGGGTTTCTAACTTCATGTGCAAGTGTTCTTACGAGTCTTTCCGCCATGCCAAGTTTCTCTATCCTTACATTATTTTTTTCTATCTTCTTTAACTCAGTAATGTCATGTATTATGCCCTGCAGAAAAGCTTTACCTCCGCTGTCAACTTCCATTGACAAAGACAAAACACCAAAAATAAGCTCATTATTTTTGGTGTGCATCTGTATTTCTTTGTCATCAATTTCACCGGAAAGAAGCTGATTTTTAATCATTGTTTTATCCGCTTGGTTAACCACCAAATCAAAAATCGACACCGTTTTAATTTCTTCGCTATCGTATTCAAAAAGCAAAGTCGTTGCTTCATTCACGTCAGTAAAACACATTGTTTTGGCATCAATCAAAAACACTGCATCTTTTGATCGCTCAAAAATATGCCTGAACTTTCTTTCATTCGATTTTAATGTTCTTACTGAAACGCTTTTTTCAATTACATGGCGAATACATCTTTCCAATTTTTCTGTATCCATTTCACCTTTAATCAAATAATCAACGGCTCCTGCATGCATTACTTCTGCATCTAACTCAGGTGCTGCTCGTCCGGTAAGAATAATGATTGGCTCGTCACATTTTTTTTCAAATGCTTCTTTAATAAAATCTAAACCAGTTTTTGCGCCCAAATAATAATCAACTAAGTAGAGATCATACTTTTTGTTGCTAATATCTTCCATTGCACTTTTATAATCGTAGCGCCATTCAACTTTAAAATTATAACCTTTAATATTTTTGATATACTGATTGGTAATAAAAAAATCATCCTCATCATCATCAACAATTAAAATCCTATAAGTGGTTGGCTCTGCGATCATAAATTATTTTTCTTTAAACGTGTTTTATGTTGGTATCAACAATCGTACTGAAAATTTAAAATAAAAAAAGTAATTTAATATTTCTTTTAAAAAAGTTTTGTCGAGAAAAAAATACGCCTATCTTTGCAATCCCAAATCAACAAGGGAGCATAGCTCAGCTGGTTTAGAGCATCTGCCTTACAAGCAGAGGGTCCGCGGTTCGAACCCGTGTGCTCCCAC
>JBBREY010000133.1:0-4881 GCA_038225275.1 Chitinophagales bacterium
TTTTCAAGATCATCAATAAACAAGGTGTCTTTCGGATCTATATCTGCATCTTTCAAAATAAATTCAAAAATATCAGCGTTTGGTTTTCTTAAATTTATTTTGTGGGAGTAATATGCTTTCGTAAACAAATCATCAATGCTATCTTTTCCATTTTCTTGTTGAAGCAAATTGTTTACAGCGGAAAGATGAATTTCGTTAGTATTACTCAGCAAATAAAGCTTGTATTTTTTAGCAAGTATTTTTAAAAATGTAAGGCTTTCCATTCTCCAGTGCAATAGCATACCGTTCCATGCATTTGTTATTTGTTGTTCTGTTATTTTTTCCGGGTGAGATGCTATTAATTTTGCATAGAATTCATCAGTCGAAATTTTACCGGTTTCCAGTTTTTCGAATAACGCATCTGCAGTAAATTGAGAATACATTTCTGAAAAATTGTGATATCCTAATTCCTTAAATGCGTCTTCTGTTTTTTTATAGTCAATACTGAAGAGCACATTGCCCATATCAAACAGAATATTTTTAAGCGGTTTTTTCATGCGGCAAAAGTATTTAAAAAACAATAGCTGCAGATTCAACAAAAATGTTGAACCTGCAGCTGATATATATTGATTAATTACAACAATTTAAAATCTGCCTCTTTTACATCTTTGCTACTACCCCCAACATAAATTTTAAAATCGCCGGGTTCTGAAACAAACTTTAATGCAGTATTATAGAATTTTAAATCTTCTTCTGTTATTTTAAAACTGATTTCTTTGCTTTCTCCTGCTTTTAGAAATACTTTTTGAAACCCCTTTAACTCTTTTACGGGCCTTGTTACACTACCTTCCAAATCCTGTATGTAAAGTTGTACAACTTCTGCACCATTCTTTGTACCGGTATTTTTAAGTGTTACTGTTGCGGTAATGTTCCCTGAATAATTCATCATTTTTTTGTTCAGCTTTACATCGCTGTAGGTAAAAGTTGTATAACTCAAACCATAACCAAATGGATACAATGGGTCGTTGGAAACATCTAAATAATTAGAACGGAATTTTTCAAACCATTTTCCTTCAGGCAATGGACGACCTGTGTTTTTATGTGCATAGTAAATTGGTACCTGCCCAACATTCTGCGGAAAAGAAGTAGTGAGTTTTCCTGAAGGATTTACGTCGCCAAACAATACATCTGCAATGGCATTTCCGGCTTCAGAACCAGCAAACCAAACATTTAAAATAGCAGGCACCGTTTTATTTTCTTCGGTTAGCACCATGGGTCTGCCTGCAAATAAAACAAGTACAACCGGCTTCCCGGTTTTTAATAATGCATTCAATAAATCTTTTTGCGTTTGTGGTATTTCTAAATTTGTTCTGCTGGCACTTTCCCCGCTCATTTCTGCAGCTTCGCCTAGTGTTGCAACAATTACATCGCTCTCGTTGGCAACAGCCAATGCCTCGTCAAGTAATTGTTTTGTGGTTCTACTGTCACGCCCTAGTGTTTTACCAAATAAGGTTGATCTTTCTTCGAAAGCAGCATCTTCAAAAAGATTAGAGCCTTTTGCATACAACACTTTTGCATTTGCACCGAGTGCATTTTGCAAACCTTCTTTTACAGTTACAGCAGTTTTAGAATCCGTTGCCACACTCCATGTACCAGGCATATTTTCTTTGTTGTCGCCAAGCGGACCAATAACAGCAATTTTTACATTTTTTGAAATTGGCAATAAGTTGTTGTTATTCTTTAAAAGAACAAAACTTTCAGCAGCGGTTTTTCTTGCAGCAGCAATATTTGCAGGTGTACCAATTTCCGTTTTACTTCTCTCAGGATTACAATATTTATAAGGATCAGTGAATAAACCAAGTTTGTATTTTGCTTCTAAAATTCTTCGGCAGGCATCATCAATTTGTTTCAGCGTTACCTTTTTTTCTTTTAAAGATTTTTCCAGCGTTGATAAAAAACCTTCACCAACCATATCCATTTCAATACCGGCATTTAAAGCTAAGGCAGAAACTTTTTGTAGGTCGCCCATGCCATGAGCAGTCATTTCATTTATACCTGTATAATCTGTTACAACAAAACCTTTAAAGCCCCATTGATTGCGCAATACATCTGTCATTAACCATTTATTACCTGTAGCTGGAATGCCATCTACCTCATTAAAGGATGCCATTATGCTTCCCGCACCTGCATCAACCGCCGCTTTGTAAGGCGGAAAATATTCATTGTACATTCTTATGCGACTCATATCTGTTGTATTGTAATCTCTACCTGCTTCTGCAGCACCGTACAATGCATAATGTTTTACGCAAGCCAAAATATTGTCCTGCCTTGAAAGATCTCCCTGGTAACCTTTTACCATTGCTTTTGCTATGGCAGAACCCAAGTATGGATCTTCTCCACTGCCTTCTGCAATTCTTCCCCACCGCGCATCTCGGGCAATATCTACCATTGGACTAAACGTCCAGCAAATACCATCTGCGCTGCTTTCCATTGCTGCAATTCTTGCGCTTTGTTCTATCATTTGCATATTCCAGGTGCAGGATAATGCAAGTGGTATAGGAAACTCTGTCTGGTAACCATGTATAACATCCATACCAAATAGCAGGGGAATTTTTAGGCGGCTTTGCTCAACTGCAATCTTTTGTACAGCCCTTATTTTATCTACTCCTTTTATATTAAAAAGTCCACCAACTTTACCTTGCTTTATTTTTCCTGCAATATCTGAATTGCCTGCTTGCCCTGTTACAATATCACCGGAGCCAGGTAAATTTAACTGACCAATTTTTTCATCCAGCGTCATTTTTTTCATTAACACATCTATGTAGGTTTTCATAGTTGTATTAGATGTTTGTGCGCTTGCTTCAACAGCAATGATGAGCAAAAAAGCGAGCATCATCTTTTGTAGGGTTTTCATGTTTGTTGTTTTTACTAAAGAATATAATTTGTAGTAATTAATTTTCATTATTTTCTCCTTGGTACTATTTTCTGTTTGAAAACATCCACTGTATAAAATTACTTTCTGCAAAAGCACTGTCCCAACTGTTGTGATTTGCATTTGAATAAATGGTCAGCTTGGCATTGCCACCTTCGTTCAATATTGCAGCAGCCATTTCCTTACTATATTTAGGGTCTACGACATCGTCCTTTTCTCCATGAAATATCCACCACTTAGTTTTTAAAATACCTCTTGCAATTGCAGTATTCGCACCGCCACAAATAGGCATAGCAGCGGCAAATAAATTCGGCTTCCGGCGTACAATTTCAAAAGCACCCATACCGCCCATAGATAAACCCGTGACATATATCCTCTTATTTTGCACGGTATATTTGTGCTTCAAATCATCTACTAAGTTCATCAGTAAATTCATGGCAATTGTAGGTTTGCCTTCGGTAATAAACTGAAAAGTTCTTTTGCCGCTTGCATTGTCTGTTACAATATTTACATTGCTCCAATAACTGTTTTCACTACACTGTGGGAACACTACAATTGCAGGATATTTTTTTCTAATACTATCCCGTAAAAATAATTCAGCACCATGCGTTAGTTGTTTTTCATTATCACTGCCACGTTCGCCTGAGCCATGCAAAAAAATAACCAAGGGGTATTTGTTTTCAGGATCGTAATTGTCAGGCACCAATATTCTGTATGGCAGTGTATCTCCTTTTTCGATAAACAATTGCTTTACAAACAAAGCGTTATTCTGGCCATAAGAACAGCCGTATAAAATCAATGCCAAAATAAATAAAGATATCTGCTTCATTGTAAAATTTACTGCGTTCTACTAATAATTAAAATTCAATTTCTTTAAGCCTCTTTGTATTTCGGGACAGCTCATAAATAATTTCCATAATAAGCCGGTTCGGTAATTTTCTATCATTACTATTATTGGCCCTTGGTCTATTGCCAGATGGCTTTTTGCATACCAGTTTTTTGTCTCATTAAATCCGTCAACAAAACCGTAGCTGCTCCAAATTTTATCGCCAAGGTCGTAATAAAAATGTTTCAAAGCTTTCATGGAATATTCGGGCGTGTAGGGGAAGGCAGAAAGCGCTGCAGTAGGCGCAATGGTGCCGCCATCATTTTCAGGTGAATAAGCATCGTAACCATTATAAGTGTCGCCGGCTGTAAGTCCCCAACAATCTGCACCGTAGCCTTTAAACATTTTAGGATTATCAACACAGTAATCGTGGTTTATCAGTGTGTGGTTTTTATTCTGCACCCAATAATCAGCGTAATTGTCTTTTAAGTTTGTAGGATTCAATCCCAAAAATGAATACTGCGAAAAGAACAGCGGACCACCGTAATCAAAGCCAAGTGGTAGAACATGACCATAAAATGTTTTGCCATTTTTAAAAAAATTACTCTGTGCCCAACCTTTGTGATAAACGTTTGCAGTTACCGGAAAATTATCACCGCTGGCTGCGAGCACATACATTATTAAACATTCATTGAAACCTCGAACAGGAAAATTCATTGCCCAGCCATTATTGGGGCTCCAATGCCAGTACAAGACATCTTCACCACCTTTTGTAAACCAGTTCCATTCTACATCATTCCACAAACCGTTGATGCGGTTACGCAATTCATTTTCTGTATTGTTGTTGTTGTTGAAATACTGGCGGGCAGATAACAAACCCTGCATTAAATAAGATGTTTCAACAAGATCTGCGCCATCGTCTTTTCTACTAAAAGGAATTGTTTTACCTGTTGCTCCATTGAGCCAATGAGGGAACACACCATGGTATGCATCGGCCTTGCTCAAAAACTTTACCATCTTTAAAAGAAACTTAGCTGCAGTATCCCGGGTTATCCATTTTCTATCTGCAGCTACAACAATGCTCATTACACCAAAGCCTGTACCACCGCTCGTTACAACTTCACTACCATAATCATAAGCCATA
>JBBREY010000134.1:0-4771 GCA_038225275.1 Chitinophagales bacterium
ATACGTTGGCTTATTCTTTGTTTTTATTTCTTGAAAATAATATTTATGGCAACGACAAAAAAAGCTGATGCGAAAAAAGCTGCTCCTAAAAAAACTGCAACCAAAAAGGCAGCAACTAAGAAAAGTAGTGCCAAGAAAAAAACTGACCCATGTTGGGATGGGTATGAGCAGGTAGGGACAAAAAAGAAAGCGGGCAAAACAGTTCCTAATTGTGTTAAGGAAAAATAAGTTTCGTAGATAAAAGTTCAAATTAATTACTACAGATCAGGATAGCCCTGATGGGCAGTAGTAGCCCATGCACGAATAAACTTTAATTTATAAAACTACTTGCGTGCATGGCTACTACAGACAGCAGGATACAAATGCTGAAAAAAGTTTCCACTGCCCATGCTCCTCCTTCGGCGAACAAGTTCCAAAACAATTATAGAATTACATATTCCTTCTGTATTGTCCGCCCACACTATACAATGCGTTGGTTATTTCTCCGAGCGAACAATGCTTTACTGTTTCCATTAACTCTTCAAAAAGATTACCATTGGCTATTGCAACTTCCTGCAAACGCACCAACATAGCTGCGCTTTTTTCTTTGTGCCTTTCTTTAAATGCGTTGAGCATGGTAATTTGCAATTCCTTTTCTTCGGTAGTTGAACGAATAACTTCTGCAGGTAAAATAGTCGGTGAACCATTTTTATTTAAGAAAGTATTTACACCCACAATTGGAAATTCGCCGGTATGTTTGAGTGTTTCGTAATACAAACTTTCTTCCTGTATTTTATTGCGCTGGTACATTCTTTCCATGGCGCCGAGTACACCGCCACGTTCTGTAATTCTTTCAAACTCCGCCAGCACAGCCTGTTCCACAAGGTCAGTCATTTCTTCAATTAAGAAAGATCCCTGGTTTGGATTTTCATTTTTTGCCGTACCCAACTCCCTGTTTATAATTAATTGGATGGCCATTGCACGACGCACACTTTCCTCAGTGGGTGTTGTAATGGCTTCATCATATGCGTTTGTATGCAACGAATTACAGTTGTCGTATATAGCATACAAAGCCTGCAAAGTTGTGCGGATATCGTTGAAGTCAATCTCTTGCGCATGCAAGCTTCGGCCACTTGTTTGAATATGGTATTTTAATTTTTGGCTACGATCATTTGCTTTGTATTTATATTTCATGGCCTTTGCCCAAATGCGGCGGGCAACCCTGCCAATTACGGCATATTCAGGATCCATACCATTACTAAAAAAGAAAGAAAGGTTTGGTGCAAAATCATCAATGTTCATTCCACGGCTTAAATAATACTCCACATAAGTAAAGCCATTGCTCAAAGTAAATGCAAGCTGTGTAATAGGATTGGCGCCAGCTTCAGCAATATGATAACCGCTAATACTTACGCTGTAAAAATTTTGAACCTTATTGGTAATAAAATATTCCTGTACATCGCCCATTAATTTTAGCGCAAACTCTGTAGAAAAAATACAGGTATTTTGTGCCTGGTCTTCTTTTAATATATCTGCCTGTACGGTACCACGAACCGATGACAATGCTTTTGCTTTTATGGTTGCATAAACATCGGCAGGCAATACATCTTCGCCACTCAAACCAAGCAAACGCAAACCTAATCCATCATTACCTTCAGGCAAAGCGCCTTCAAAATTTCCTAAGGTCGGTGTTATCGATTTTCCATCAGCACCAATATATTTTGGTAAGTTTTCAATGTTGTATTTAGCTTCAATAATTTTATTTACTTCTGCTCTTAGATTATTTTCAATAATATACTTTTCACACATCTGGTCAATAGCGGCATTCATAAAAAATGCCAGCAGCATTGGTGCCGGACCATTGATGGTCATACTCACGGATGTTTTTGGATCGCACAAATCAAAGCCGCTATAAAGTTTTTTTGCATCATCAACTGTGGCAATACTTACACCGCTGTTTCCTACTTTACCATAAATATCAGGACGATGTGCAGGATCTTCGCCATATAATGTAACACTATCAAATGCAGTACTGAGACGCTTTGCGGGCTGCCCAACACTTACATAATGGAAGCGTCTGTTGGTTCTTTCAGGTCCACCTTCGCCGGCAAACATTCTTGTTGGGTCTTCACCATCTCGTTTTAATGGAAACACACCAGCCGTAAAAGGGAATTCACCGGGCACATTTTCCTGTAACTGCCAGGTAAGAATATCTCCCCAATCTTTATACTTTGGTAAAATAACTTTTGCAATTTTTGTTCCTGATAAGCTGGAAAAAGTAAGCGGTTGTTTTATTACTTTATCTCTTACTTTAAACTCATAAAATTCCTGTTTGTAACTTTCTAAAACTGTTGACCAGTTAGAAAGTATTTTTTTATTTGATGGCGTTAAATTTTCCTCCATGTTATTTTTAATCGCACTTAATTCTTTAACCATCTCACTATGCTTATCCGCTGACGGTACAATAGCCGCCGCCAGAGATTTTATAGTCCCCTCAAGTTGATACAATTGTGTTGCCAATGCACTTTGCTCTTTCACCCACAAATCATACTCCGCAATGGTTTCAGATATTTCTGCCAGGTAACGAACTCTTTTGGGTGGAATGATTGAACCATCCATACCACCACTTTTTGCAAACGCTTCATGCGTTCCAAAATCGTTACCGGTTTTTGTGGCAATAACTTTAATCAGTTTATCAAACAAATTATTTACGCCTGCATCATTAAACTGTGCAGCAATGGTTCCTACAACTGGAAGATCTTCGTCTTTTGCATCCCACAAACCATAATTCCTTTTGTACTGTTTGCGCACATCGTGCAATGCATCTAATGCTCCTGCCTTATCAAATTTGTTTAAACAAATAACATCTGCATAATCCAGCATATTTATTTTTTCCAGCTGCGATGGTGCACCATATTCCGGCGTCATCACATACATACTCACATCGCAATGCTCCAAAATAGATGCATCACTTTGTCCCACACCTGCACTTTCTAAAATCACTAAATCAAATCCTGCATTCCTACAAATCTGTAATGCTTCGGTTACATATTGGCTAAGTGCTTTATCACTTTCTCTTGTAGCAAGGCTGCGCATATAAGCCCGTGGCGAAGAGATGGAATTCATTCTGATTCTATCGCCCAACAATGCACCCCCAGTTTTCTTTTTACTCGGATCGACAGAAATAACCGCAATAGTTTTATCTGTATAATTATTTAAAAAGCGACGGACAATTTCATCTGTAACAGAAGATTTTCCAGCACCGCCTGTACCTGTAATACCGAGCACACAGCCCCCCTGCCCCCCGAAAGGGGGTTTAACCGATTCGGAGATTGGCGAAGAAATCGGCTTTATATAATCTCCATTTTCTGCTTTCGTAATATTTCTTGCTATGCTGATAATGTCTTTCCATTCATCCAACGCATATTTTCCGCCATTACCGTTTTGTTTTTGGGGCTCAACTTTTTCTTCAAGCACTGCTTTGCTTTTGTCAATCACATCCTGTATCATTCCCTCCAAACCCATTCTGCGCCCATCATCCGGACTATAAATTCTTGTTATACCGTAGTTATGAAGCTCATCAATTTCGCTTGGTAAAATGGTACCACCACCGCCGCCAAATATTTTAATATGTCCGCAACCATTTTCTACCAACAAGTCTTTCATGTATTTAAAAAATTCCAAATGGCCGCCCTGGTAACTGGTTATTGCAATGCCCTGTACATCTTCTTCAATGGCACATTCTACAATATCTGCCACGCTTCTGTTATGCCCAAGGTGAATTATTTCTGCACCCTTACTTTGCAAAATTCTGCGCATAATATTAATGGCAGCATCATGGCCGTCAAATAAAGCTGCGGCGGTAACAAGTCTTACTTTCGTTTCGTTCATAATTCGTAGTATCAGCCCCTCTATCAGCCCCTCCTATCCTCCCCGGAGGGGAGAGACATTTAGACGACTTTAGAGGAGATTATTATTTAATTATTTTTCTTTTTGCCTTCGGCTTTTTTAATTTTTTGTTATTGGCATTTTATCACTATTCATCTTCATTGGCGTCGCACATTTCATCTTTATATCTTTAATCAACTATACTCAAAACTTTCTTCAATATTCAAATCAATTTTTAATTTGGTCTTCTTTAGTTGCTGCTCGCTTGGAAAAAAGACTTGAGATTTTTTCGCTAAGATAGTTCCTCCCCTCCGGGGAGGTTAGGAGGGGCTGTCAGTAATTGAGGCACCCTGCATCTTAAACGTCAACGCTGCAAAATCCTCCATACTCAATGCTTCAGCCCTTTTATTAAAAATTTCATCCTGCAAAAATTCTTCGGTAAACAATGGCTTTACCGCATTGCGAAGCATTTTTCTACGCTGGTTAAAAGCCATTTTCACCAGCATTTTATAAGCCTTTTCCGAATGTACGATCAAAGCCTCTTTTCTTCTGGTCAGTCTTATTACCGCACTCATTACTTTAGGCGGCGGGTTAAAACTTTCCGGTGGCACATCAAACAAATATTCAATATCGTAAAATGGTTGCAGCAATGCACTTGTTACGCCATAAATTTTACTTCCAGGCTTTGCATATACCCTAAGCGCTACTTCTTTTTGAAACATACCAATTATTACCGGCACATCATCTTTCCAATCCAATACCCTAAATAAAATTTCTGTTGAAATATTGTAAGGGAAATTTCCGATGATGGTAAATTTTTCGTCGAAAGGCTTTTCGATCGTTAAAAAATCCTGGTGTATAATTTTATCTTCCAATACGGGGTACCATTTTTTTAACAACGGTA
>JBBREY010000135.1:0-4718 GCA_038225275.1 Chitinophagales bacterium
AGAATTAATTAAAGAGTTCCTTCCAACCATTTTATATTTTGTTGCTTAAGTAAAATATTTCTTGTACAAATCAAAACAGATATTTTACGCGTCAGGAAATTAATAGTTGAAGCATTTTTGAAAGCACTTTTTTAGTGACAATATTTTAAATGAGACATAATGCAACGCTTTCCATTTTTCTAAAATTTTCTATCGTATATTTATTAAAATACTTTATAAAACCAACAAAAACTCTTCACTAACTAAATTTAAAATATAGAAATGTTTAAAAAATTTAAGGCTTCTGAAATATTAATTGTAATAATGGTTGTGCTTCTCATTTTTGTTTCGGAATATTTTTACATAGTACTTAAAGATCCCAACAGGGCTATTTTTATTGGATTATGGCCCCCGACAATTATGGGTTTACTCATCTTTTTTAATATCAAGAAAAACCAATAATCCAATATGGAAAATACAGATATTCTTGTGCTCACAGCTGTTCTTGTAGTTTTGTTTTTAGTATTTATTATAGCTACTATAAGGGAGTTTGGTGAGATGGGCAAGTCAACATACGAAGACAAGTATAAATCAGGCGGTCCGATCAGCGACTTTTCGAGACTGGCAGGTAACCTTTTTGCAGACGAAAGTATTAGCATTAAAAAAAGAATTATTTTGGTTGATGCTGTAAAAAATGCCCTCGAGATTTTAGATAAAAAAGAAGAAGATGGAAATATAGGTGAGGAAAAATCTTAAAGATCTACTGTTAAAAGAATGATCTAATTTTAAAAGGATTACCTAAATGCAAAAAACCAAAGTAGCATCATTAAAATCTACTTTGGTTTTTTTATGATTCAACAATTACTATGCTCCGCTATGCGGAAACTAATCGACTTTTACAACAGTTGATTAGCTCAACTATTTTAAATTTAAAGTTGTTATTTTCTTATAAAAATAGCTTTAGGCAGCATTGCATGTACGCCAACATTACCGTCAACCAACTGCGTTATATTTACATCAGCAGCAACACTGCAAAGCATGTAAGCATCTGCTTTGCTCATACGCTTTTCATCCATTAAATATTGTATCATTTCTCTCACTGCAATATGTGTGGCAGCATTTAAATCTCGGTCGCAACCCATCGTAATTATATGCGTTTTTGTTTCAGCTCTTGGCCAATTTAAACTTTTGCCTTTGTGTACTATAAACTGTAATTTGCCAATAAGCGAGGTTTCAATTGCCGTTATATCTACTTCACCGTTGCCTTGAGCCGCATGTCCATCTCCAATTTCAAATAGTGCCCCTGTTACATGTACAGGAATAAATAAAGAACTGCCCGCGACCAGTTCTTTGTTATCTAAATTGCCGCCATTTATCCATGGTGGTGCGCTGTTCCATTTACCTACTTCTTTAGGCGGTGCAACACCTGCACTGCCAAAAAATGGACGCAGTGGAATAACAATACTGTCGCTGAAATAGCCAAGCATTTTTACTTTGTCAAGCTCAATTATTTTTGTTTTGCGTTCAAATATTTCATCAGATAAAAAGCCGCTTTGCCCTATTGCATTGTAGCCATAAGGAATAGCCAGATCAATGGCTGCAAAACGAACTTCTAGCATATCACCTGGTTCAGCACCCTCAATAAAAACCGGCCCGGTAAGCACATGTCCGCCTGGCCCTTTTTCTTTGGTAGCTTGTACATCGTACAGTTCTTTTTCAATTTTATTTTGAGGTACCCCTGCAGCCAATAATCTTTCAGGATTAGAAGTTAGCAGCGTATGGATCGTAACATAATCTCCGGACTGAACACGCAAAACCGGCTGTGCTTCTGACCAGTAGTAACCCCATGCAACTGTGGTAGCAGAAGGTTCCAACAAATAAGGATTTTCTGCAGCGCCCTTCATTTGAGCAATAGCCATAAAAGATGATCCTGATAAAATTAAAAAGAAGAGAAAAGTATAAATCTGTTTTAGTTTCATGTTTATAAAATTGTAATTTGATAATTATGGTTTTACCAATGTTGGATATTTAATTCCTAACTGCTCTAAATAGGTACCATACTTTGATGGGTCGTAATAAAATTTCTTCATCTCTGGACGGTATTTCTCCATTATTTCTTTGTTTAAGTAAATAGCAGGCGGATCGTTTTTGGTAATAAATGGTTTGTACTGTACATCTTTGGTTTGCACATTTTTAAAATAATCTTTAGCATCAACCAGTATTTTTGGATCAGTAAAAATATCAATTAAAGTTAATGCCGTGGCTTTTGCCCCCGCCAACGAACCCTTGTGCGAAATAGGTGTGGCCATTGCAATTGCATCGCCCCAATGGTGCCCTTTTAAACCGGGAATGTTTGCGGGATACCACAATACAATCGTAGGAAGATTCCAGGAAACATCAGCAATATCGTCACTACCACCACCCCAAGAAAAAGGTACGGAACCTTTTAATGTATCTATTGTATTTCTTAACCCATCAATTGGAGTGCCGTCCTGGTCTTTCTTGGGTGCTTCCATTAATTTTTGCGTTGCCCTTGCCAACTGCTGGTCTGCTTCGCTCCAGGTGGGCATTCCTACTTTCGTTATGTTGGCATACAATACTTGCCCCAAAGTTTTATTAAAATGACCAGGCCATGCAGTGCCTAATATTTGATAATTCATTTTTGTGTCGGTCATCATAGCTGCACCCTTGGCTATTTTTATACCAGCATCGTACATGCTTTGAATATCTTCATATGTTCGTTCTCTAAAGTAATACCAAACGCTGGCTTTGCTGGGCACTACATTTGGCTGGTCACCGCCGTCAGTAATTACATAGTGGCTGCGTTGCGTAGGCTTTAAATGTTCCCGTTTAAAGTTCCATCCCACATCCATTAACTCTACAGCATCCAGAGCACTTTTACCACGCCACGGAGATCCCGCTGCATGTGCAGCATCACCATCAAAAGAAAACTTTACTGAAACCAAACCATTGTTTCCATTGTCGCCATAATCACAACCAAAATCGCCACTAACATGGGTGAAAATACAGGCATCAACATTTTTAAAATACCCATC
This sequence comes from Chitinophagales bacterium, assembly GCA_038225275.1. Lineage (GTDB taxonomy): Bacteria > Bacteroidota > Bacteroidia > Chitinophagales > Chitinophagaceae > Ferruginibacter. The sequence goes on from JBBREY010000135.1 coordinate 3,036, forward strand.
TCTTACAAACCAGGCCTTGCTGCCTACTAATTCTTCAGCAACGCCGGGCCATATTACAAGCGTGCCCGCAATATTATTTTTGAGCATCGTTTCTTTTGCTGCAATGGCTGCAAAAATGATAACTGCCTGGCCTGAATTGTGCCCTTCCCCATGCCCCGGTGCACCTTCCACAATTGGGTCTTTGTAAGCAACCCCCGGCTTTTGAGATGCTTTTGGGATACAATCGATATCACTACCCAATGCAATTACAGGACTACCGCTCCCCCATTTTGCCATCCATGCTGTAGGTATGCCTGCAATGCCTCGCTCTATCATAAAACCATTTTTTTCTAAAATACCTGTTAGATATTTGGAGGTTTCAGTTTCTTGAAACCCTAGCTCTCCAAAGCTGAACACCATATCTACCATTTCCTGCACAGCTTTCTGCTTCCCTTCTACAAGCGTAAGTGTTTGCTTTTTTAATTTATCGACAAAAAGCGAATCATATTTTTTTGAGCCTTGCGCCATTGCAACAGTTGCGATTGCAAAGGTCAGTAAAAGCAGACATGCATGCTTTTTTTGATGGGTAAATTGTATTGGTTTCATTCATTAAGTTTTGGTTTACGAATATTGCAGTAGTGTAGTTGTAAAGTACAAAAACGAAATCAAACTGACAAATCAAGTCGACCAATTAAAGGGAGGGATAATATTGTGCTGATAAAGCGTTTCTGTAAAATTAAATCTATTTCTTAGGCGTAAAAGCAATAGAGAAAGAAGAGAAAAGCCTAGAAGCTTTTACCAAAGTTGGTCAACGTAAAATAAGCCAAGCACGCCACCAATGAGAAAGCTCATTATTTTTAAATTGCAACTTTTTTTTTACAAAAGTCCTATACCAAAACTAAAAAAACAGAAAAGTGTATCCTATTTTTCGATCATGTTAGAAACCCTTTCAGCTGCTGACTTTGCTGCAATGACTGCGCCTTCCATATACCCGCCAAATTCTAGACTTGTTTCCGTACCGGTAAAGAAAAGTTTGTCATTCATGTAACTTTTTCCATACAAAGAATGCCCATTATTAAAATGTGGACGCAAGAAATTATCGACAGTTGGCTGGATGTATTTATCATTCCAAATTTTATCATTGTAACTAATATAATTTTTTGCCTCGTCTCCAAAATATTGTGTCAATTGGGTTATGACTTTTGCCCTTCTTTCGTCAAACGTGTAATGGATAGCTGATCCATTTAAAAAACCCTTAATAGCAAATTTTGTTTCTTCAAAATTTGTGTGATCATAAATTTCTGTTGCTAAACCCGACTGGCTATATACGCTCCCCGAAAAACCACCTTCTTTCCAAAATGCCTTTTTGTATTCAACAGAAAACTTAGTAGAACCGCTCATCCACGTTTGTGTTTGTTGCATTGTATTAATTAAAGCATCAGGTAATGGAGGAGTGAATTTGATTGTGTTGCTAATTACCTTTGGTGGCATAGCGACAATAACTTGTTTACAGACAAAATCATTTTGCAGATTATCATTAATGCAAATGCTATTTCTTTGGTCAATAATTTCAGTAATGTGGGTATTAAAAATAATATTTTCGTTTCCGATTGCATTTTCCAAAGCACTAATGAGACTGTATGTACCTCCTTTTATTCTATAAGCAGAATGCTCGTTTGCAGGTACAAAATATTGTTGTGGAGG
>JBBREY010000136.1:0-4584 GCA_038225275.1 Chitinophagales bacterium
ATGACCAGTTGCTTTAAGCGGTGTTTCTATCGGGTAAATAATTTTTTGTGTCGCAAAATCTATTGCAACAATATCCTTTAAATTTTCTGCTACCGTTTTTCCTGTTACAGTCAGGCAATCGCCATGTAACATTCCTACTGCTAATAAATACTTCATCACTGCAGGGACGCCACCGTGCGCATGCAACTCCTGCATTAAATATTTTCCGCTTGGCTTAAAGTCAGCAAGTACGGGTGTTTTATCGCTTATGCGTTGAAAATCTTCTTGCGTGATCACTACATCAACACTCTTTGCCATTGCTATTAAATGCAACACTGCATTTGTGCTTCCACCAAAAATCATGATGATCGTAATAGCATTTTCAAATGCTTTTTTCGTCATAATATCTTTTGGCTTGATATCTCTTTCCAATAATATTTTTATGGCTTCGCCGGCTTGCAAGCATTCATTTTTTTTATCATCGCTTAATGCAGGATTGCTAGACGAAAAAGGTAAACTCATTCCCAATGCTTCTATTGCACTCGCCATCGTATTTGCCGTATACATGCCACCACATGCGCCTGCACCAGGGCAACTGTGTTTTACCACTTCTTTAAAATCTTCGGGAGTTATTGTCCCTGCCAGCTTTTGGCCCAATGCTTCAAATGCTGAAATAATATTTAGCGCTTCGCCTTTGTGATGGCCTGCTTCAATAGTGCCGCCATAAACCATTATTGACGGACGATTTAATCTCCCCATTGCCATAATAGAACCAGGCATATTTTTATCGCAACCTGGTAATGCAATTAATCCATCATAATAAAAGCCGCCGCAAACTGCTTCAATACTATCTGCGATTAAATCTCTACTCACAAGGCTGTAACGCATGCCATCAGTGCCATTGCTTATACCATCACTAATTCCAATTGTATTAAATATCAATCCCACCATGTCTTCTTTCCAAACACCATCCTTTACAATTTTTGCAAGATCATTTAAATGCATGTTGCAGGTATTGCCATCGTAACCCATACTCGCAATGCCGACTTGTGGTTTATTTAAATCATCTTCAGTAAGCCCAATACCATACAACATCGCTTGCGCAGCGGGTTGTGTTTCGTCTTGCGTTAGAATTTTGCTGTATTTATTTAATTCAATCATTTGTCGTTTCAACCTTAGGTAAAATTTTATTGTTTGTTTACTGGCATTTGTTGATGTGGCGACTTCGGTGGCGACGCTCCATTCAAAATTTGTATTTTAATGTGCCTTTATTTGCTTGATTTGTTTGAACCGCAAAGGCGCAAAGGCAAAAGTTTCGCGAAGAGAATATTCCGATTTCAATTTTGCTTCTCTAGTTTCAAACAAATTTTTACTCTTGATAAATTTTAGTTCTAGTCTTTGTGCGCCTTAGTCTCTTTGAGTCTTTGTGGTTCATCAAGCGTTCACCAAACTCTTCGGTTCAAGTTCTAATTCCAAAACCCTGTTTTTATATGCGAGCTGAATTCTTCTACTAACGGATTCATTGAATAGAATTTTAAAACCTTCTCCATCCAAACTTTCCCAGCCAATTGTCTCGGCTGCTGTACCGCAATAGAACACGGCATCTGCAGCTTTTAATTCTGCCAGAGTTATATTTTTTTCTGTAACCTCTATTCCAAATTCTTCGCAGATTTCCATCACGGTAGCCCTTGTAATTCCCGTGAGAATATTGCCTGGTGCGGGGGTAAATAATTTTCCGTGTTTTTCATAGAAAATATTTGCACCCGGGCCCTCCGCTACAAAGCCATTCATATCCATTAGCAATGCTTCATCGTAGCCATTGTCTTTTGCTTCTTGGCAAGCCATAATTGAGTTTACATAATGACCCCCAATTTTTGCATGTATTTTAAAACCTTTTGGGTTCGGTCTTTGAAAAGTGGATAGCCCAACTCTTAATAATTTATCACCGAGGTATGCACCCCATTCCCAGGCAGATAAAAGAATATTGGATGATGTAGCTTTTTGCAAACTCATATTTGGTGGGCAAAAAACCAGTGGACGTATATAAGCATTTTCAAGTTTATTTTTTTCTAACAACTTATAAGTAGCTTCTATTAATTCCTGGTTAGTCCAAGGATAAGGAATGCCGACTGCTTCGCAAGATGTTCTTAGTCTGTCATAATGTGCATCAGCTTTAAAAATTTTTGTTCCGTTTTTTGTTTTGTAAGAACGTATGCCCTCAAATGCCGAGTAGCCGTAATGCAGGCTTTGGCTATATAAATTCATTTTTGACTCAGCAGCTTTTATAAATTCTCCGTCTAAATAAATGATTGTTTCTTCGTTATAATACATGTTTGCTCTTCTTTTATTGATTATTTTTTTATGTTATGATTTAAATAACTGTAGATTTTCTCAATGCAATATTTTCTCCATTCATTCCTTGCTCAATGTTCTTATTTATATAGTCTACAATAAACCCTCCTACGGTAGATGTAAAATAGAAATCAATTGGCTCTATATCTTTTGTAACAATTTTATTTTCTAAAGTCCAGTTAACAGCTGCCCTTACTAACGATGCTTCTTCATTCATACCAACATGATCAAGCAACATTGCAACAGATAATATTGAGCCAACAGGATTAGCAATATCTTTTCCCGCAGCTTGTGGGTACGAGCCATGTATAGGTTCAAACAATGCCGTTTTAAAGCCAACAGATGAAGAGGGTAGTAACCCCAATGATCCACTTATTACACTGGCTTCGTCACTGATAATGTCACCAAACATATTTTCTGTTAGTATTACATCGAATTGTTTTGGGTTCAATATTATTTGCATCGCTGCATTGTCTACAAATAAAAAATCTACAGAGACGTCTAAATATTCTGTTGCAATTTCCTGTACTACTTTTCTCCAAAGACGGGAGGTTTCCAACACATTTGCTTTGTCTACAAGCGTTAATTTTTTTCGCCTTTGTTGGGCTGCTTTAAATGCCAGATGTGCAATGCGTTGTATTTCCTCTTTTGTATAAAGACACTCATCTGACGCTATTGTTCCTTCTGCATTTGTTTCCTTTTTACCAAAATAAATTCCACCGGTAAGCTCTCTGTAAATAACAAAATCTACCCCATCAATTATATTTTTTTTTAACGGGGATAATGCATGCAATGATGGATGCGAGATTAAAGGGCGAATATTTGCATATAATTGCAATGCTTTTCTCAACGCAAGCAAACCTTGCTCGGGCCTAACTTTAGCTGTTGGATCGTTGTCATATTTGGGATGCCCAATTGCACCAAATAGAATTGCATCACTATTTAAACAACTGTCAATAGTTTCTTGCGGGAGAGGGGTGCCAGTTTTATCAATTGCATCTGCACCAATGAGTGCTTCAGTAAAAATAAACTGGTGGTTAAATTGTTCAGCAATTGCATTCAACACTTTTACTGATTGCGCTGTTACTTCAGGGCCGATGCCATCTCCATTTAATATCGTTATATTTTTTATCATATTTTTTTATTAGCCAAATTGTTTTTCGTATTGCTCTATATCTTCTTTTATACTTATCAAATAATCTATATCATCATATCCATTTAGCAGGCATTCTTTTTTATAACTGTTAATCTCAAATGACTCACTTTCGTTTGTTGTGTCTATGGTTATTTTTTGTTCAGATAAGCTAATTGTCAATGTTGCATCGTTGCTTTGGGTAAATATTTTTAGTAAAAATTCGTCTGAAACTATCACTGGAAGCACACCGTTATTTAAGGCATTGTTTTTAAAAATATCTGCAAAAAAGCTACTTACCACTGTTTTAAAGCCATAGTCTAAAATTGCCCACGCTGCATGTTCTCTTGAGGAACCGCATCCAAAATTTTTTCCTGCAACCAATATCGAGCCTTTGTATTGCGGTTGGTTTAAAACAAAATTTTCTTTTGGTTTAGCCTCATCATCATTTTCGTAGCGCCAATCTCTAAAAAGATTTTTTCCAAAACCATCCCTTGTTGTTCCTTTTAAAAAACGTGCAGGAATTATTTGGTCTGTGTCTACATTTTCCATGTTCAACGGAACAAACGAATCCTGTATAACTTTTACTGCTGTCATTATTTTCAATTAAGAAATGTTCTTACATCTGTTATTTTACCTGTAATTGCTGCTGCCGCTGCAGTTAAGGGGCTCGCTAACATTGTTCTTGCACCTGCACCTTGTCTTCCTTCAAAATTTCTGTTACTAGTGCTTATGCAATATTTGCCGGCAGGGATTTTATCTTCGTTCATTCCTAAACATGCGCTGCAACCAGGTTGGCGCAATTGAAAACCTGCAGCTTCAAATATTTTATCAATCCCTTCTTCAATGGCCTGTTGTTCTACTTGTTTGCTACCAGGTACAATCCACACTTCAACATCTTTTGCTTTTTGTTTTCCCTTTACAAAATTTGCTACAAGTCTAAGGTCTTCAATGCGGCTGTTAGTACAGCTGCCAATAAAAACGTAGTCAATTTTTTGCCCCTGTATTGCATCGCCGGCATGTAAGCCCATATAGTTTAAGGCTTTTGCAAAAGCAGGTTTTTCATGTTCTTTCAATGATTTTTCAGTAGGAATAAATTCATTTATGCCAACGCCCATTCC
>JBBREY010000137.1:0-4581 GCA_038225275.1 Chitinophagales bacterium
GTTGATGGGAATATTATTAATTACGATTACATTCCCCAGTTTACAGAATACCACATGATAAAGCCAGTGCAAATAAATAGAAAGAAAAAAGAATTGTGTGGGTATTTTATGATATTTAAGAAAATAGTAAAACCTTAAAAAAATATAAAAATTAATACCTCTAAAATTTTCAATAAAAAGAGACTGTCTTAAAAATAAGACAGTCTCTTTTTGTTTGATGAAGATGAATTTAGCTCGAGTTATTTGAAATTAGCAGCAATGTGCTTTTATACCAATAATTGTGACGTTAGTGTTCTATGCATATAAGATCCAACTTCTCTTCAATAAATATCTTCCAAACAATTTGTAAAGTAATTTGGCTATTGCACGAGCAAAAGGATTTTCGATTTGTAAGATTATAAGATGTGCTCTTACACTCTTAAATATCCACCAAATTAATCTGTAAGCAAACTTACTGCGCTAATGAAATTCTTACCTGCACACCTGCTCTGGTATTTGTTGTTGGCGCACTGGAAGAAATATATGGCAATACTTTTCGGCGATCGTAGTAGAACTTTAAATTAACCCTGTTGTTTAAAAAATAATCTACCGTTGGTGTAACCGTTATTTCTCTGCTGCCGCCTGTCGCAAAATTATTATCCTGATCCAGTCTGCTGTTTGCTGTTACGTTATCCCTTATTCTGTAGTCAATTCTAAAGTTTATTTCATTCTCTAATTTCTTGCCACCACCTAAGAATTTTGGTAGCTTTAAACCACCTAATAACTGCAAACCTCTCTTGCGGTAACCCGCACCAATACTAAATTCTGTACTTCTTTGTTCACTTAACTGATAATCGTATAAGCTCAAACTCAAAGTACGAGATTTTGCATATTCAAACTTTGCCTGGAACTGGTTTGTAAACTGCATATCAAAGCCAAGCAAAGGAGAAAACTGCTCTTGTATGCTAACATTAGGCACAAGAAAGAAAGGTATAAATGCTTTGGAAACTGTATCATAAAAAGATGGATAACCAAACCTAGAAACATCCTGATAAAGCAATGCAGAAGTAAAACCATTCATACTTAAACTTCCATTGTAAGCATGGGATACATTAAAACTATTGAAAATTTTATCGAGCCCTTTAATTTTTGTTAAGCCATTGTAACTAATGTTCCAGTTTGGTTTTGGCAGAATTGACCTGAAAGGATTTGTTTTTGTCCTGCCATCTGTCTGTTTGATGAGAAACACATTCTCGGGATTTTGACCGGTATATGCCGCTATAAATGACGGAATTAAAACATCTACTGCATACTTACCATATCCATAATAGTAACCGTCTGTTTGTAAACCACCACCGGGTTGAGATGTTGTGTATGGATTTGCTTTACCGAGCCTTCTAGATAAAACAGCACGGTTGTTTTCAAAAGTTTTAAATGTTTGTGAAACCTTGTTAGGATCGAATTTTCCAAACAGGGTTTTAAATGCTATATAACTTACATCAAAACCACCAGTTGAATAGGGCGTTAAATGCATAAACTTTTTATTGTTACCGCCCGTTGTATCAATGAATCTAAAAGTTTCAGAATAATTTTTACTAAATGTCTTTTTAATATTCACTGTAATATTCAAATCTCTTACAGGCTCAAGCGTGGCACTTGCTGTAAACGTTTGATCAAAGTTTTGCTGAAATAAATAATTAAAAGTTGAATCTTTTGTAATGAGACCACGGGCTGCTTTTCTGTTTAACCAGTTGCTGTCAACTTGCTTGCCGAGTATAAAATCGAAACCCGGTGCCATACTTTTAAAATTTTGACCAAGATATTGTGTGCTATCGGAGTAACCTGGTAAGCGTGTACTACCAGTTTCTCCTGCAGAAACATTTACCTGCTTTAAACTGGTCAATAATTTTCCAAAAACTTTTAATGGAGTGCTTACATAAGGCAACGCGGATTTGTCTAAAATTCTACGGGTACGCAATACTTTCTGCCCAATTTTATTTGTTACACTGTCTGTAATTTTTGTGTACCTGTTGCGCCACTTTTCTCTGTCATCAATATTTTTTGGCGCATCTAATTGCCTCAAGAATTTTGATTTCTGATATAGCCTGGTAAAATCCATTTGTACAGTCCCTTCTTTTTGCTGACCGTTCTCAAGAAAATTCCCAAGGTTTACAGCAAGTCTGCTGGCACCGATCCATCTATAAGTTGCCTGATATTTTACGTTGGCAGTTACAAAATCCAATGCGGGTATTTTAGCCAAAGGCAAAGTATATGATAACGCAGCCGTTTGGTTAAACAGCGTATTGCGACCTCCTTTAAATAAATTTGTAAAGAGGGTATCCTTCTTTGCTTTCGTATCAATTCTACCTGCAGGTTCGTCAATGCGTGAATTGTTTGTTGCAGTATAATCAAGCAAAATTGACCTGGTAAAATTCCAGCGTAAAATGTAGTCTCTTTGAAAAATAAAGTACTTATCGTACGTCTCAGGAGTTTGGTATTTATCGCCGCCTAGGCTTCTTGGTTTTATTACCCCAAACTGCCTTTGCAGATCTGCCCTAAAAGTTAATTGAGAAGGTATGTAATTGAAATTAAAATCTTTTACAACATCAAACCATTTTGTTTTTGTCTTTTTAAACAAGGCTTTAAAAGGTGTTATATATTTTGGTTGAGGAGCAAAATTATAACCCAATGCTGCACGATGTCTTGTAACGTCATTGTACTCTATAAGTGGATTATAGCTGCTTGTTTTAATGTAAGAGTAACTTACATCCACATTTGATATATCGTATATTTTAGGCTTCTTGGTATTTGTCTTTAATTTTCTAACATTGGTAAAGTTTACTGTTTTTATTGAAGTAAAATCTACTGCGGTTTTACGTATTGAATCTTTTTGATTAGCAGGTACGGCCTTTAATTTATCCTTCAACTTTATATCCAAATCGTAAGGATCATATTCAGGAGAACTTACTGATTGAGAATAGCTGGCAAAAACCGGAATAGACATCGCTGCCCTTTTAGGAAACACTTTTCCTAACTCTAAATTAGCAGCAATATCAAATTGATTAAAGTCATCTCTGTAACGCTCATTCACTCTTTGCTCCAGTGTACCAAAGCCTTTTGTGTGCATGTTTCCTGAAAGTGATAACGTTCCTAGGTCAGCTAAGGTAAAGTCAACTCTTGCCAAAGCTGCATAACCACCGTTTTCATCTAAAGAAGAAAGTCGCAATTCATTAACCCAAATTTCACCGCACGCAACCAACGATGTTTTTGTGTTTTCAACACCTATCAGCATGCCTTTAATTTCACCAAGGTTCGGGTTGCCCATTACAGAGTACGTTTGCCCGCTGGGCTGTAATTCTGTGTATATTTTATTTAAAGGATTGCTCGATAAATTTCTTGCTTGTTTTATTTTGGTAAGTTTTGTGAGATCGAGATCGAGTGAGTTTGCAGGATTCCAAAGCGAATCATTGTAGGCCTGAGAGTTGACGCCAAGTTTTGCAGCATCTAGCTTCGTATTAATTAACGGAATCCTTATTTCGTAATAATTACTAACAAAGTCCGTCCCCATTCTAAAAACGGCTGTAAGATCTTTGTCCTTCAAAGCAGGGTTGGCGTTTCTTGCCTGTTCTGCATGAATATACATGGACATTTTTTTAAACTGTCTCAAATCCTTGTTACCAAATGTTTGAAAAACACCTTTGGCATCTCCTCGCTTTAAATCACAAAATTGCAAAGTCATCGATTGCTCATTCTGCAAAAGATTTACACCGTTATTGCTCAGTGTTTGCTGGCGCTGTATATCTCTTGGTGTGCGGTATGGCAGAGGAGATCTTGTATCGTTTTCTTCGATATTTACTGCACCTACATTAAATGCTGAATTAGTAGCTACATTAAACATTCCTGTTGTGTCAATCTGAAATTTATACCTTCTCCAGATATTTCTTGCAAGTTGCAATTGTGCAAAGCGAACGACTGCCGTATCTGCAAAATCAGTCATAAACATTCTGATAAAACGGATTGATTTAAAATCCTGGATGTTACCTATTTTTTTATCATAACTATTTACAGGTATTCTTAACTGGTAAAATGTTTCATTTCTTGTAGTGCCATTTGGAAGATTTACAGAAACAATTTTTTTATCTACAATAAAATTTTGTCCTATCTGCATTTCGGGAGCAGAAGGTGGTTTTAAATCTAAAATGTATTGATAATATTCCTCTGTTTCGTTAAGGGTATTATCTCTGTTAAAATCTTCGGCATCTGGGTATAAAGTCGCAGCAGATGTAAACTGCCCGCCATTATCAATAGGCGAATTACCTTCGGGTGAATTATAATTTTTATAACGTGCAAGTATTCCATCCGCTGCACTAAAGCCTGCATTTCTATAGTGCTTGTAGTCATCGCTTGATGGATCACGAAGTGCATTTTGGTACGCAGGAGAATTAACGCCAAAGTTTGCAGCAAGTTTGTCTAAATAAGTTTGCCTTCTTCTCACCTCGGCCGAGTCACTCAAACCATCCAACCCAATATCCTGAAACTTTCTGTCGTCAGGGTTATTGCTAAATGCATTTGTAACCTGCAGTTGGTTACGTGGCACTCTTC
>JBBREY010000138.1:0-4516 GCA_038225275.1 Chitinophagales bacterium
GTAATGGTACAGGAAGATAACACCGCTTATAAATTGAGCTTTAAAACCGGTTGGGGATTTGATGAAAAAAATAATGCCATTGGATGGACTGTTGGATGGATTGAAGAAAACAGGCACGTTTATTTCTTTGCAACATTGTTAAAGTCAACAGACCGGAATTACGATATGACTACGAGTCGTTTGGCGGTAACGAAAGATATTTTAAAACACTATGGTTTCTTTGAAGGCAAGAGATAAAAGAGTTTATTGTTTTTTTAACATGACCTGCCTTTTCAATCATTAATTTGCAGGCTAAGATGATACTTCCTTTTCAATACACTTTTTTGTTGTGGCTTTTGGTTTTGCTGCCGATAATAATCGGTATTTATTTCTATGCACGCCAAAAGCTAAAACTTGCATTTAAGAAAATGGGTGATCCTCTGCTTGTAAAAGAACTAACTGCAAACTTTAATACCTCATCCCCTTACAAAAAGTTTTTATTGTTGTTTTTTGCAATGGCTTTTATTTTGCTAAGCCTTGCAAATTTTCGCAGCCCAAAGGGAAGTGAAAAAGTAACCAGAAACGGTATTGATGTTATGATAGCACTTGATGTAAGTAATAGTATGCTTGCACAAGACATTACTCCCAATAGGTTAGACAGAGCAAAGCAACTTTTGTATAAGCTGATTGATAAACTCGATAATGATAGAATTGGAATAGTTGTTTTTGCAGGTAAAGCATATTTGCAAATGCCTCTAACGGGCGATCATTCCGCTGCAAAAATGTATTTATCTTCCGCAACGCCACAAACAATTCCTACACAGGGCACGGTAATAAGCGATGCGTTGAAAATGTGTTACTCCTCCTTCAACAGTAAAGAAAAAAAATACAAAGCCGTTGTATTAATTAGTGATGGTGAAGACCATGAAGAGAATGCTCTAAAAGTAGCAGAAGAAATGGCTCAACAAGGTGTTGTAATAAACACAATCGGAATGGGTACGCCTGAAGGTGCGCCCATAATGGATCCTGCAACCAACGAACTTAAGAAAGATGAACAGGGCGTTACCGTTATTACAAAATTAAATGAGCAGGCGCTGGCTGATGTTGCAAAAAAAGGAAACGGTGATTACCAACTTTTTAGTAACACAGATGCTGTTGTAAATGCTTTATATAACGGCCTTTCTACAATGGATAAAAGAACGGTAAATGATGACTCACTTATAAATTATAAAAGCTGGTTTCAGTTTTTATTGGGTGCAGCTTTATTGTTTTTAATAATAGAATTATTTATTGCTGAAGTAAAAAAGAGTAGAGTACAACCTAAAAAATTATTTGCTGCAGTTATGCTGATGGTTATTGGATTTTCGGCGGCAGCACAGGCTGAAAATGAAAGTATAAAACTTGGTAATGACGCTTATAAAAGAAAAGATTATACGACTGCCATAAAATATTACAATACGGTTGCCGAAAAAAATAATGCCACTGCTAATTATAATTTAGGCAATGCACTCTATAAAAGTGATAAGAAAGAAGAAGCTATAGCTGCTTACGAAAAAGCTGTTGAAGCAATGAAAGCGCCGCTAGAAAAAAGCAATGCTTCATACAATAAAGGAGTTGTATTACAGAACGATAAAAAAACAGAAGACTGTATTGTAAATTATAAGAACGCTCTAAAAATAGATCCCAATAATGTAGATGCAAGGCACAATCTACAAATAGCTTTGCAAAAGCAAAAAGAAGATAAGCAGAAGCAGGATGAGCAAAATAAAAAAGATAAACAAGACGATAACAAAGATAAAAACGACAACCAGCCTAAGCCACAACAGAGCAACCTAACGCAAAAAGATGCAGATCAAAAGTTGCAGGCTTTATTGCAAAAAGAGAAGGATCTGCAAGATAAATTGCACAAAGTAGGTACATCATCTTCAGATAAACCTGCAAAGGACTGGTGATCCCATTTCCGTTTAGCGTTATTAGAATGTATAAATAGTTTTTTACCTTTACATTCATTCTGTAGAAGTATCACGAAATGCTTCTATACCGATGTAAATTCACTTTGTTGATTAATTATTTATGAATTCATACTGCGAATCTCTCACAACCTACAAACGTCTAAAAACCCGTGAAGTAAAAGTTGGCAACCTAGTTATTGGTGGTAATAATCCAATTAGGATACAAACTATGACCACTACTGATACGATGGATACTGTTGCGACTGTGGCGCAAACTATTCGTTGTATTGAGGCGGGTGCGGAGCTGGTGCGGATTACTGCACCATCAAAAAACGAAGCAGAAAATTTACTGAATATTAAAGACGAGTTGCGCAGGCTTGGTTATGATACGCCCATTGTGGCAGATATACATTTTACCCCCAATGCTGCGGAAATTGCGGCTAAGATTATTGAAAAAGTAAGGGTGAACCCGGGTAATTATGTTGACAAGAAAAAGTTTGAACAAATAGAATACACTGATGCTGAATACGCAGAGGAAATAGATAGAATTAAAGAACGTTTTACACCACTCGTGTTAATTTGTAAGGAACATGGCACTGCAATGCGTATCGGTACAAACCATGGTAGTTTGAGTGATAGAATAATGAGTAGATATGGTGATACTGCAATTGGTATGGTGGAAAGTGCCATGGAGTTTTTACGAATTGCAAGAGCTGAGGATTATCATCAGATTATATTGAGCATGAAGAGCAGTAATCCGCTGGTGATGGTGCAGGCTTACCGTTTGCTTATTACACATATGCAGGAAGAATTTGGTGAATGTTATCCATTGCATTTGGGCGTAACTGAAGCTGGTGATGGTGAAGATGGAAGAATAAAATCTGCAATAGGAATTGGAAGTTTATTGGAAGATGGCATCGGCGACACAATAAGAGTGAGCCTAACCGAAGATCCTGAATTTGAAATACCGGTTTGTAAGGATTTGGTGGAGAGATACGGGGCAGACGACGGACAACGGGCGACAGACCACGACGAACTCGTAACGCTGAACCCGCAACCCGCAACTTTTTATTCCCCCTTCGAATATAAAAGACGTACAACAAATGCTGTAAATAATATTGGTGGTAAAAATGTGCCGATTGTGATGGCAGATTTTATGTTGGCTAAAACTATTGCTGCCGTTGATTTACAGACCATCGGTTACAGATACGATGAACCAACTGATAAGTGGAATATTGGTGATGCTGCTGCGGATTATATTTATACTGCAGATAAACTGATTGACTTTGCACTGCCGGGAACATTGAACTTTATCTGTAATTATAAAGTGTGGCAGAATGCTACTACTGATGAAACGAAATGTTTCCCGTTGTTTACGCCGTATGAATTTTTAGCAACAGAAAAGCTACATGAAAAATTAAATTTTATTTCTGTTTGTGTAGAAGATGAAAATGGTGCGTTAATAAAAAAGCTTACTGAAACAAATAATGTTGTGTTGTGTATTTATTCTGCACAAAAAAATGCCATGCAGAAAATGAGGATGTTTATAAATGACCTTGAAACCAGGGGAATACATTGCCCTGTAGTGATAGCGGTGGAGAGTATGAAGAGTACAATTGATGCACAGTTAATAGAATTTAGTGCAACAGCAGGAGGATTATTATTGGATGGTATGGGTGATGGAATATGGTTAATGAATGACCCATCACAAATTATAAATGACAAAGTAAGTGGTAGAACTTATTTGGCTGCAACAAATAATTACCAGTTTTTAAATAATACTTCATTTTCTATTTTGCAGGCGGTGCGTACAAGGATTTCGAAGACGGAATATATCAGTTGCCCAAGTTGCGGCAGAACATTATTTGACTTACAGGAAACGACGAGTAAAATTAGAAATGTTACCAACCATTTAAAGGGATTAAAAATAGCGGTGATGGGCTGTATTGTTAATGGTCCGGGGGAAATGGCAGATGCTGATTTTGGTTATGTTGGAAGTGGTGTTGGAAAAATAACTTTATACAGAGGTAAAGAAGTAGTGAAGAAAAATATAAACAGTGAAGTGGCGGTGGATGAGTTGATAAATTTATTGAAAGATAGTGGGGTGTGGATTGAGCAGGAGTAGGGAATTTGGAATTTGGAATTTGGAATTTGGAATTTGGAATTTGGAATTTGGAATTTGGAATTTGGAATTTGGAATAAAGTTATTGGAGGCGCAAGGTAGGGGCATTCTGCAATAAAAAAAGCCCCATCGGGACGAAATATTTGTAGATAAAAGTTGAAAAAAGATTTAATGACGAAGGGCTGCCGGGGACGGAGGGAAGTATTTTTTATACAAATGCCAACGGTATATTTGTTTAAAAAATACCGTAGCAGGAGAAGCCCGGACAAATGTTGAAAAATGATTTTAGGTACAAAGCCCCAAATCAATATATAAAATATTAATACATGCAAACAGATATTCTTGTAATTGGTTCTGGTATAGCGGGGCTTACGTATGCGCTAAAAACTGCGCAGGAAATGCCTGATAAAAAAATTACAATCTTAACAAAAACGCAGAGCGACGAAACCAATACAAAGTATGC
>JBBREY010000139.1:0-4510 GCA_038225275.1 Chitinophagales bacterium
ACGCCCGATACGGGGAAAGATGATTTCTTCTGGATGTTGATTGCGAGAGGTGTTGGGTTGGGGTTGTTATTTATTCCAATAACTGCATTATCGTTGTCTTCATTAAAAGGTCAGGAAATAGGCCAGGGCGCAGCATTTACAGGTATGATGAGACAATTAGGAGGTTCTTTTGGAATTGCCGTAATTACAACTGTGTTAGCAGCAAAAAATATGACACATAGAAACGAATTGGTTTCTAAGCTTGATATTAATAATTTAAATGTACAGCAGAGAGTAACGATGATGCAGAAATCATTTATTGCAAAGGGTTTCACACCCGATGTTGCACTAAAATCTAGTTACAAAGCCCTTGATTATACTGTAACAAAACAAGCTGCTGTAATGAGCTACATGGATATATTTTTATACCTCGGTATCATGTTTCTTATTTGTCTCCCAATTGTTCTTTTTGTAAAACAAACAAAGCGAACCGAGAAAGTGGATTTAAGCAGTGCTCATTAAAGTTTATTTTGATCTTGAAAATACAAATCATTTTATGGTAAAAGAGGTTTCAATTAAGCAAATTCCAACCCTCGTTTTATTATGTAAAAAAGATTTTATTTACGAGTATTCATCCCTATTTATCATCATATCGCTATACGATTGCTTCATAAAATCGTTCGCCTGTACACCAAAAAACTTTATATAAAAATCACATTGCTCTTTAAGCTTTTCAATGCCAATTTCTCCGGTACTGTCAATGGCTTCTACTTCTAAAAAACTTCCGAGTCCTTCCACCCTATCAAAATGGAATTTTACATTTTCAACAAAATAAATTTTACGAATTTTATCAACCACTATTTTAATGCCGTGCAGTTTTACCAATATTTTTTTCAAGGCTTCATCAGGCGAATGTTTATACAATAAAATATCTGATTGTTTTGCACCTGCAATGTCTTCTCTCTGATACCAAATCAAAGCATTTTCAATATTTCCTTCTCGCAATTTTAAGCGCCCAATATTTACATCATAGTAAGTATCTTTTTGGTGATCTTCACCAATATAAATTGGTTTTAATAAATGCAGTTTTTCTTCCATAGCAGTGCTGTCCTCTGCTCTTGCTTTAAATTCAATATTAAGATGGGTCATAAATTAATGTAAATAGGGTGACAAAAAAATACCGGTTGAAATAATTCAACCGGCAGTATTATTCTTAGGTAAATTTTAATAACCTCCCATACCACCCATATCCGGTGCACCATGGCTATGAGCAGCTTCAGCAGCTGGTTTGTCTGCAATTACGCACTCGGTAGTAAGCAACATACCCGCAATTGATGCAGCATTTTCTAAAGCTACACGGGCAACTTTTGTAGGATCAATGATACCTGCTTTGAACATTGAATTTTCGTATTGTTCTGTTCTTGCATTGTAACCATAATCTCCTTTACCGTTTTTGATTGCTTCAACCACAATAGAACCATCTACCCCTGCATTTGCAGTTATAATTCTTAATGGCTCTTCAATTGCACGACGTACAATTGCCATACCAGTAGTTTCATCAGCAATTTGTCCTTTTACTTTAGGATCTAATGCAACTAATGCACGGATGTAAGCAACACCCCCACCTGGTACAATTCCTTCTTCAACAGCTGCACGAGTTGCGTGTAATGCATCGTCCATTCTGTCTTTTTTCTCTTTCATCTCTACTTCTGTTGTAGCACCTACATATAAAACTGCAACACCGCCGGCCAACTTAGCCAAACGTTCCTGTAATTTTTCTTTGTCGTAATCAGAAGTTGTATTTTCTACCTGTGCTTTTATTTGATTAACACGTGCAGTAATATCTTTCTTAGCGCCTTTACCACCAACGATCGTTGTATTGTCTTTATCAATTGTTACAGATGCTGCCTGACCTAACGTAGCCAATTCAACTCCATCTAATTTATGACCTAACTCTTCGCTTACAACTGTTCCTGCAGTAAGAATAGCAATATCGGTCATCATTTCTTTTCTACGATCACCAAAACCCGGTGCTTTAACCGCTGCTACTTTCAGAGTACCACGCAATTTATTTACTACCAAAGTTGCCAATGCTTCACCTTCTAAATCTTCAGCAATGATCAATAATGGACGACCACTTTGTGCAACTTTTTCAAGAATGTGGAGGATATCTTTCATGATAGATATCTTCTTATCAAAAATAAGTATGTAAGGGTTTTGTAATTCTACACTCATTTTCTCACTGTTCGTTACAAAGTATGGAGAAACATATCCACGATCAAACTGCATACCTTCAACGATATCAACCGTTGTATCTGTGCCTTTTGCTTCTTCAACAGTGATAACGCCTTCTTTGCCAACTTTTACAAATGCTTCAGCAATTAATTTACCGATTGTTTCGTCGTTATTTGCAGAGATTGTAGCAACCTGCTGTATTTTCTTAGCATCATTTCCAACAGTTTGGCTTTGGCTGCGCAAATTTTCAACTATCAATGAAACTGCTTTATCAATTCCACGCTTTAGGTCCATTGGGTTTGCACCTGCAGCAACCATTTTAAGTCCTTCGCTAATAATAGCCTGTGCCAAAACAGTTGCTGTTGTAGTACCATCACCTGCAATTTCTGCAGTTTTGCTAGCTACTTCCTTTACCATTTGTGCGCCCATATTTTCAATAGGATCTTCCAATTCAATTTCTTTTGCAACAGTAACACCATCTTTGGTTACAGCCGGAGCACCAAATTTCTTCTCAATAACTACATTACGACCTTTTGGCCCAAGCGTTACTTTTACTGCATTTGCAAGGGTATCAACACCCTTTTTCATCTTATTTCTCGCTTCGATATCGAAGTATATTATTTTAGACATTTTATTAAATTATAAATTTGAAATATTGTGTTTTGAAATTCTTTATTTCTCGCTGGGTTTCGATTTGCTCTCGATAAAATAATTATACAATTGCAAGTATATCACTCTCACGCATAATCAATAGATCTGCACCTTCTATTTGAATTTCGGTACCTGCATATTTACCATACAAAACAGTATCACCTGCTTTCACTGTCATTGGTTCATCTACTTTGCCTGGCCCTGCTGCCAAAACAATTCCTCTTGATGGTTTTTCTTTAGCGGTATCAGGGATGATAATTCCACCTGCAGTTTTTTCTTCCGCAGCTGCAGCTTTTACAATAACCCTGTCATGTAATGGGGTAATGTTTAGCTTTTTTGGAGTAGCCATAATTTATTTTTTTTGTTGATGAAATATATGTTGTAATGTGATGTGTGCTAAAGTAGTCTAATATTATACCAATCTCACTAAAAGGTATAGTTGTCATGGATTGTACAAATTTGACAAACGAAATGCATTTTTGCAAGACAATTTTACAGAAATTAGAGAATTAAATTTCTCTTATTGAAGCCATGTAAAAAATCTAAATAACAAAATACTGGAGCGCTGCTCTTAAATCTATTACATCTTATCTCGTCAAAACCCCTAATTTTGCGCCTTCAATAAAGGTTTTTGAAACCATGTTAAGCAGAAGAAATATCAGGGTAAAAGTAATGCAAACACTTTATGCATTGGATAGTATGAGTGGAGGTGTAAAACCCGGAGAACCAATTTCTATCCTCACAAAAAAAATAGAACAGAGCAAACAGTTGTTTACGTATCTAGTTTATTTTATTACCGAAACTGCCCGTTATGCAGAAACGGATGCAAATAATAAGGCAAGTAAAAATTTACCAACAGCAGCTGACCTTGCCACAAATACAAAAATTGCAGGCAACGAAATTCTATGGAAAATAGTTGAAGATGTAAGTTTTAAAGCTACTACAAATGAATTAAAGGCTGTCCATATTATTGACAAGGATTTGCTAAAAAAGATTTACCGTTCTCTTGTAGAAACACCGGAATATCAGGAATATATTGAAGAAAAATCTCGTGAAAAAAGAAGTGAAAGAAAAATGTTAGAATTTATTTTTACTGATCTTTTATTACCAAACGAAGATTTTATAACACACATAGAGGAACATTTTATAAACTGGGATGACGATGCAGAAATGATGCATACGCTCGTTTTGAGTTATTTAAACAAACCCGGTCAGCAAAATTTTCAGGATTTTCTAAGCTTAGAAAAAAGAACTTTTGCGAAAGATTTATTGAACACTGTTTTAGATAAAAGCGAAACTACCCTCGAATTAATAAAACCAAAATTAAAAAACTGGGATGCTGATAGAATAGCTGCGCTGGATTTGATTCTACTACAGATGGGTGTTTCAGAATTTTTATACTTTGAAACTATTCCTATAAAAGTTACCATCAACGAATATATAGATCTTGCAAAAGCATACAGTACACCTCAAAGTGGCCAATTCGTAAACGGCTTGTTGGATAATATTCACAAAGAACTTCAGCAGGAAAACAAATTAGAGAAAAGAGATTTCAAACAAAAAAACTGATAAAAATGTTTAAGCATTTAACGCTTGCCGCGTCAATACTATTCTTATTAAGTTGCAACGTCCGCAATAAAAAAGT
>JBBREY010000140.1:0-4273 GCA_038225275.1 Chitinophagales bacterium
TGGCGCAACAATATCTGCACCAGCAGCGGCATGGCTTACGCTCATTGCAGCTAAAACTTCTACGGTCGAGTCGTTTACTATTAAATTATTTTCAATAATTCCATCATGCCCGAAAGAAGAAAATGGGTCAAGTGCAATGTCCGTCATTACACACATTTCAGGCACAGCATTTTTAATAGCTTTAATGCTTCTTTGCATCAAACCATCAGGGTTTAATGCCTCAGTTCCTTTATTATCTTTTAAGTTGTCCTCGCATTTTATAAATAGCAATACTGCTTTCAATCCCAATGACCACAGGTGTTTCACTTCCTCAACTGTATTATCTAAACTATACCTATAATAACCAGGCATCGAAGAAATCTCTTCCTTTATATTGTTGCCTTCCACAATAAATAGTGGTGCGATAAAATCACTTGGTGTTATGATTGTCTCTGCCACCAAACTTCTAATTGCCGGCGACTGCCTCAAAATCCTTCCTCTTTTTTGTAAATACATTGTATAAATTATCAATGGTGATTTGTCAATATTGAACTACCATTTTTTATTTAGCAGGTGTTTGCTTTTTGCGCCCACTCATTTCTTTCTTCGTCAGTAATTTCCTCTATCCAGTTTTTTGGATTCAGAAATACCTGCTGTATTTTTTCTTCATCACTGTTTTTTTCTATTTGGAAATCATAATCAAACCTAACTGTTGGTGGCAAGCTCATTAAGATACTTTCTGTTCTGCCATTTGTATGCAAGCCAAACAATGTCCCTCTATCATGCACCAAATTAAACTCTACATACCTTCCCCTTCTTATTTCCTGCCAGTATTTTTGTTGAGAAGTATATGTTTCATTCTTTCTTTTTTCTACAATCGGCAAATATGCATGTATAAAAGTATTGCCACACTCTTTTGCAAAATTCAACCAACTTTCTGCTGACTTTTCAGGTGTTGCTCTTTGGTAATCGTAAAAAATTCCGCCTACTCCCCTACGCTCATTGTTGCGATGTTTGTTTACAAAATAATCGTCACAGTGTTTTTTGAAAGACTGATAAAATTGTTCGTCAAACTTATCACAAGTATTTTTATATTGAGTATGAAAATGAATCACATCTTCTTCAAATAAATAATAAGGTGTAAGATCTGTCCCGCCACCAAACCAAGCATCAGCGATGGTTCCATCTTCTTGGTACAATTCAAAATATCTATAATTAAAATGGACAGTCGGTACCATTGGATTTGTAGGATGGATAACACTTGATATACCACAGGCGAACCAAGTGTGTCCTTCTATTTTCAATTGCTTGCGCATATTATCAGTCACATCGCCAAAAACAACAGATGTATTTACACCGCCTTTTTCAAATACATTTCCATTTTCAATAATCCGTGTAATTCCGCCGCCGCCCTCTACACGCTCCCATTTATCTGTTTTAAAAAAAGCTTTTCCATCAACTTTTTCTATTGCTTCGCAAATGGTATTTTGCAAAGAATGAATGAGTGATATAAAGTTTTCTTTTATTGTCATAATATTTTTTTCACCGCAGAGAAAAGAGTTAAAAGAGTTTTCACAGAGTGCGTTTATAATTTACTATTTACACCTCACTACCTCCATTCCTTTATCGCATCTACAAAAATGTTTACTCAACCGCTGTTAGGGTTTGCAACCGCTGACGGGGTTAAGCCACCAATTCCAAATTCCTAAATCCCCCTCTATTCCTTCACCGCATCTACAAAAATCTTTACTCAACCGCCGTCAGGGTTTGCAACCGCTGACGGGGTTCGGAGACCAATTCCAAATTCCTAATCCCTAAATTCCCCTCCACTCCTTCACCGCATCTACAAATGCCCTTGCATTATCTACGGGAATATTCGGCGTCATACCATGGCCAAGATTTGCAATGTAACGTTGAGCCCCAAACGAGTTGATCATGTTGTGTACATCGCTTCTTATTTGTGCAGGAGTTTGCAACAATTTTGCCGGGTCTAAATTACCTTGTAACGTAACATTTGGCCCAACAAGTTCTCTTGCAAATTCAGGCTTTATACACCAATCAACACCCATAGCCGTCGTACCATTTTCTGCTAAGTTTCTCAAAGCATACCAACTTCCCTTCGGATATAAAATTACCGGACACAAAGGCTGTAAAGCTTGTTGTATCTGCAATAAATATGGTTGTGCCCAAGTTTCAAAATCAGCAGGAGACAACAAACCACTCCAACTATCGAATACTTGCAACACATCTGCACCGGCAGCTCTTTGTGCTTTTAAATATTGTATAGTAGTGTCAGTTATCATTTGCAACATCTGCTTTGCAGCTGCAGGTTCCTGATAACAAAACGCTTTTGCTTTATCAAATGTTTTGCTTCCTTTTCCTTCAACCATGTAACATAAAATGGTGAACGGCGCACCTGCAAAACCAATTAATGGAATTCTATTGTCAAGCGTTTTTTTAGTAAGCGTAATCGCATCCATTACATAATGTAAACGATCAGCCACATCAGGCACTACTATTCTTTTTAAATCTTCCGCCGTTTTTATTGGCTCAGGTAATAATGGACCTTGGCCTTCATTCATCGTAACCTCTAAACCCATCGCTTGCGGAATCACCAAAATATCGCTAAATAAAATAGCAGCATCCACACCAATAATATCTACGGGCTGCAAAGTAATTTCACAAACAAGTTCCGGCGTTTGCACACGGGTAAAAAAATCATACTTTCTTTTTAGCACCATGTATTCAGGCAAATATCTTCCTGCCTGCCTCATCATCCACACAGGTGGACGTCCAACTTTTTTACCTGCCAAAGCCTGCAAAAACAAATCGTTTTTTATTGCTGAAACTGTTTCTGTTGCCATAGTTACATCACTCATATTAATTCTATTTTATTCCTTAATATTTTCAATTCTTTATATTAAAATAATGCAGCACTTCATCTATCATAACCTGTTGAGATGGATAACTGATCACTTTTATTTTATTATTTATTTTATATTCCTTCAAAGCATTTGCCGTAGTGTAACCAATACAAAAACACTGAACAGATTTTGGCAAAACATTCTCCTCAAAAAAACTTTTTATAGCACTTGGGCTAAAAAACATTATTGCCTGAAAAGCCACTTCGATCTTTTTAGCTTGCGAGATGGTCTTGTATAATACAACCTCCTTTAATTGCAAACCTGCATTAAGTATTGCATCAGGCAACTCATTTCTTCGTTTATCTCCACAAAAAAATACAAATTGCTTTTCTTTACTTGTATTTATTATTTCATTCGCTAGGGCGGTTGCATTGTCTTTTGCAATACTCACTTTAAACCCCTCATCAGCAAGTGCCTGCTGTGTTTCACCACTTAATGCAAAAAAATTAGTCTTTTTATCAACCTTTATTTTATGCTTAGCTAAATGGTTTGCAAATGCCTTCACCCCATTTTTGCTTGTAAAAATATAGTTAGGCAACGCTGTTGATAAAATATCATCAAAGGCCTGAGAATCTACATGCTCTATCTTAATGAAATCATGTTCCACTACATTAAAATCATTTTCTATCAACTGATCTTTAATGTAAGGCTTTAATATTTTAGTAGATAATATGGTGAAGTTATTCTTCATTGCTTATCTCCTTACTTTTTAACTCATCAATAATCTTCTTTCCACCATTCTGTAAAATCTGTTCAGCAGCATTTGCACCAAAGCCCTGATAACTCTCTACTGGCGATTTTAAAGTAACAGTTGCTTTTTGTTTTCCATCAACAGACAACACATTGGCAATAAAATTTATTTCGCCATCTTTTACTTTGGCATGTGCTGCTATAGGTGTACTGCACCCTCCCATTAAAACCCGTAAAAAATCTTTCTCCACCACATTACAGATTTCTGTTTCCCGGTGATTCAATGCTTTGCAAATTTCCAAAACTTCCGTATTGTCTTTTCTGCAGACTATAGCAATAGAACCTTGTGCCGGAGCAGGCAACATCCATTTTAATTCTATTCCTTCCACTTGCCCCATACCTAAACGTTCAATACCTGCTGCCGCAAAAATTGCCCCATGCCAATGAGATTCATTTAGTTTTTTGATTCTTGTATTCACATTGCCACGAAGGTTTTCAATAATGGCATTAGGAAATCTATTCAGCAATTGTGCTTTTCTCCTTGCACTGCTCGTTGCAATAACAAGGGGCAAATCGCTGGTACTATTTTCTTCGTTTTTACTTTGCTGAAAAACAGCTTTCATCACTTCAGTTGTAATGTCGCTAGTATCTTTTTTACCGAAAGTTGCATTTTCATCTGT
>JBBREY010000141.1:0-4264 GCA_038225275.1 Chitinophagales bacterium
TTGTCCTCTGCGGCTCATAAAAGTGCCGCCACCACCTCCTCTGCCTCCTCTTGAAACAAGTAAAATTATAATGATTATAATGATAAAGAAACCAATGCTGTTACCAGCTTTGCCTGAACTTTTAGCTCTAGGTGAATTGTACTGACCTCTAACAGCATCCATAATCGCATCAGTACCTAAATCAATCCCCCTATAATAATCAGAACCTTTAAAATTTGGAACGATAATATCATCAATTATACTTTTAGAGGTTGCATCTGTTAGTGCACCTTCTAATCCATAACCAACAGTAATGTCAAGGGTTCGATCGTCTTTTGCGATTAATAAAATTACGCCGTTGTTGGTTTTGGTACCAACTCCCCATTTACGCAGCAGCCCTACATTGTAATCTGCAATGGTAGCACCATTTACAGAAAGGACAATGACAACAGCAATTTGTGTAGAGGTACTATCATCAAGCATCACCAACTTTGATTCTAGTGCCTGTACCTGTTCGCTCGTTAAGGTGTTTGTATAATCGTTTACAAGCCTTGGTGGGTTTGGTCTTTCAGGGTATGTTTGTGCCCACACAAATGCTGAATTAAAGAGCAGTAATAAAGTAAAAGATATTTTAAAAAAACGGTTCATGTAGTTGTATTTGTAAGAGCGTTTATTTACCGAAAACTATTTCATCGGGCAACTCATTTTTATCTTCCAGTTTGTTGTAAGGAAATTTTTCGTGAAGCGTCTCTCCGATAGTACCAATGCAGTGCACCATGCCGCCAATAATATCGTCGGCATTAATTTCTTTCAGCATCGATCTAACTGAAGTATTCCAGAATTCTTCACCGGTTGCTTTGTAAATACCTTCATCACCAAATAGCGACAATTCTTTATCTTTTACAGCAATGTATAACAGCACCGCATTCCGCTCGTCTGTTTTATCCATTTTTAGATTATAGAAAATTTCTGCGGCCCTGTCCATCGGATCAACGTATGAATTTTTACTTTCAACAAACACACGTATTTCGCCACTTGTTCTTTTCTCTGCTTTGCGAATGGCATCTACTACCCTTTGCTTTTCAGCATCAGTAAAAAAGGTCTTCTTTTTAAAAAAGGAAAAGCGCATTATTTAAATTTTATTTCTGTTGATTTTTCTGCACCGGCATCTGATTGAAAACCGTTTTTAGGTGCGAAGCCAAATATGCTAGCCACGATCTTTGTTGGGAAACCCCTTACTGAAGAATTATAATCTTGAATAGATTCGTTAAAATCTTTTCGGGCAATTTTTATCCGTAGTTCTGTTCTCTCTAACTGCGTTTGTAAGGTTGTAAAAGCTTTTGTACCCTGTAGCTCGGGGTATTTTTCTACCGTAATAAGCAACCTGTTTGCAGATGCAGCTAACTCATCCTGTGCCTGCGTTTGTGCGTTGTAAGCATTAGCAGAAACATTGTTAGCACTCACATTTACAAAATTTGCTTTGGCCCGAGCTTCTGTAACTTCAACAAGCACATTTTGCTCAAAACCGGCGTTGCCTTTTACAGTATTTACAAGATTCGGTATTAGATCTAGCCTGCGCTGGTAGGAATTTTGTACTTCACTCCACTGCACTTTTACCTTCTCATCTTTCTTTACCAAACCATTGTAGGTTGTAATGAGATACAATCCCATTACAACCAACACGGCACCTATTATATAAGGAATATAATTTTTGTTGTTCATCAGTTCTTAATAAAATACTTACTTCTTTTTGTTGAGGTCATCAAAGTTTACATCAACTTTCTTTTCTGCACCGGCGTCTGCTTTAAAACCTTCTTTCGCGTGGAAACCAAAAATGCCACCAAGTATATTCATTGGAAAAGAACGCACTTTGGTATTGTAAATAAGTACTTCATCATTGTATACCTTACGGGAATTTTTGATGTTGTTTTCAATACCTTCCAACTGGCTTTGTAACTTCATAAAACCTTCAGTTGCCTTTAAGGTCGGATAGGCTTCAACTGTTGCGAGCAATCTGCTCAAAGAACCTGATAACTGACTTTGTGCAGCTTGAAATTCTGCAATTTTTTCCGGTGTAAGGTTATCTGCATTGATATTTACACTTGTAGCTTTTGCACGGGCTTCTACAACTGCTGTAAGTGTATTCTGCTCAAAATTTGCAGCGCCTTTTACAGTGTTCACTAAATTACCAACAAGATCAGATCTGTTTTGGTATTCCGTCTGCACATTGTTCCAAGCTTTTTTTACACTTTCATCTTGCTTAACAAGACCATTGTAGCCATTGCAGCCTAAAAAACCAACAATGACAATTACTGCTAATAAAATTAATACTCCGGGACTTTTCATTTGAGTTTGTTTTAAGTTTAGAGTATAAAAGTAGGGAATTATGATTGCCATGCAGATTTCTTTTACAGCAATGGCAGTTTAATAAAATAGATGGTATGAGTAGGTGAAATGTTAAGCATTTTCGCCACTCAAATTAATTGACTATTTAATTGAATACAACATGTAATTTTGCGTTTCAAAAATTATCATCACCCAAATAAACAGTTATGAGTTCAGTTAAAGTAGCCATTAATGGTTTTGGAAGAATTGGCCGTTTGGTATTTCGCCAGATACACAATATGGAAGGAATAGACGTTGTAGCAATCAATGACCTTACGAGCCCGGCGACATTGGCTCATTTATTAAAATATGACAGTGCACAGGGACGATTTGATGAAAAAGTAACATCAAACGATAATGCAATAGTGGTGAACGGACACGAAGTAAAAGTATACGCACAAAAAGATCCTGCACAAATTCCATGGGGCAGCCACGATGTTGATGTTGTAATTGAAAGCACGGGCTTTTTTACTGATGCTGCAAAAGCGCAGGCGCACATTACTGCAGGAGCAAAAAGAGTAGTAATATCTGCACCGGCCACGGGTGATTTAAAAACAGTTGTATTTAATGTAAACCATTCAATTTTAGACGGCACTGAGACCATTATCAGCTGTGCAAGTTGCACAACAAATTGCCTTGCGCCTATGGCAAAAGCATTGAATGATAATTTTGGAATTGTTACCGGCATTATGAGTACCATACATGCTTATACAAACGACCAAAATACATTGGATGCACCTCATCCTAAAAATGATTTAAGAAGAGGTAGAGCAGCAGCGGCCAATATTGTACCAAACAGCACAGGTGCCGCAAAAGCAATAGGCTTGGTTTTGCCTGAGTTAAAAGGTAAGCTCGATGGTGGTGCACAAAGAGTACCGGTGATTACAGGTTCATTAACTGAACTGTATTCTATTTTAGAAAAAACAGTAACTGTTGAGGAAGTAAATGCAGTAATGAAAGCAGCAAGTAATGAAAGCTTTGGCTACAACGAAGATGAGATTGTAAGCAGCGATGTTATCGGCATCAACTTCGGTTCGTTGTTTGATGCTACACAAACCAAAGTACAAACCATTGGTGATAAGCAACTGGTAAAAACAGTAAGCTGGTACGACAATGAAATGAGTTATGTTTCTCAGTTAGTAAGAACTGTAAATTATTTTGCAGGGTTGATAAAATAAATAACAAAGAATAAATTTATAAAAGAAAAGCTTCCTCGATAAAGGAAGCTTTTCTTTTATCTGTAAAAAGGTAACTTTACTTTCATACAAAATAAATAAAAACTTCAACCTAAAGAAATAATCAGCATGAGCAAATTTTCAGACTTCAATTTTAAAGGACACACCGCATTGGTAAGAGTAGATTTTAATGTACCACTTGATGATGCATTTAAAATAACAGATGATACAAGAATGACGGCAACTATTCCAACCATTAAAAAAATATTGGGTGATGGTGGCAAAGTCGTTTTGATGAGCCATTTTGGAAGACCGAAAGATGGCCCTACTGATAAATACTCCTTAAAGCATTTGGTAAATCATTTACACGAATTATTAGGTGGCAGTACAAAAGTTTTTTTTGCTGATGATTGTGTAGGATCACAAGCCGGCATGACAGCAACTATGCTAAGAGAAGGTGAAGTATTGCTTTTGGAAAATCTTCGTTTTCATAAAGAGGAGGAAGCCGGTGACGAAGCTTTTGCAAAAAAATTGAGTACGCTTGGGGATGTGTATGTGAACGATGCTTTTGGCACCGCACACCGGGCACACGCATCTACAGCCATCATTGCTAAGTTTTACGAGCCAGCAAATAAAATGTTTGGATTGCTGATGGAAGCAGAAGTTGCCAGTGCAGAAAAAGTAATGCACAAAAGCGAGAAACCTTTTTGTGCGATCATAGGCGG
>JBBREY010000142.1:0-4177 GCA_038225275.1 Chitinophagales bacterium
AAATAATTCGGGCTGTATACTGTACTTTTCCAACAGATGCCTGTAAGCTTCATCATCAGTTAAATCTCTTCCTTCCACATACAATGAATACTGAAGGTCTGCAGCAAATTCTACCGCACGGTCCGGATAAAATTCTTTAAAAATACACATGGCAATGGCGGGTTTTTCAGAGCTTGGGTGCCAGTCGCTGTCATCCGGATTTTTTAAATGCCATAAGTAATCCTCGCCAAACGTTACGCCTGTAAGCTGTTCCACATTTTTGTATGCACCCAAAATGTAATCTGCTGAAACACCAATATGCGTTGGCTTTTCAGGCAAAACCATACCGCCGCTTAGCACTTCTGTAGGCATAACAGTCTTGTATTCTTCAGCTATTTTTTTAATAACATTACTAAAACCGTAGCACCAACCGCAATATGCATCGTAACAGTAGATAATAGTATTGAGTATTGAGATGTTAGTATTGAGATTAGTCTCTTCCATTGAAAGTTTTTAAAATGGTAAGGTGTAAAAAATTCATTTATAATTCTTATAAAACTGATTTCTATCTATAATATTCAAGCGTTAAAAGTTCTCTTTCTCAATACTCAATACTAACATCTCGATACTATTAATGCGCTTCCAGCCAGTTATTCCCCACCCCTAATTCTGCATCAGCAGGTATTTCATTTGGTAAAACAAGTGCCGCTTTCATGCTGTTTAAAATAACCGGTTTAATAGCTTCGAGCTCTTCCTTCAACACATCAAAAACCAATTCATCATGCACCTGCAATAACATTTTGCTTTTAAAATTTCCTTCTTTTAATGCAGCGCTAATTTTAATCATCGCAAGTTTTATCATATCTGCTGCTGTACCCTGTATGGGCGAGTTGATGGCGTTTCTTTCAGCAAAACCACGCACGGTAAAGTTGGCGCTATTAATATCTTTCAACCAGCGTTTTCTACCCATCAATGTTTCTACATATCCATTTTCCTTGCAAAAATTTATGGTATCATCCATATACTTTTGTATACCGGGAAACTCTTTTTTATAATTATCAATGATCTCTTTTGCTTCAGCTCTAGGGATGCCTAAATTTTCTGAAAGGCCAAATGCACCTTGCCCATAGATGATTCCAAAATTTACACTCTTGGCTTTGTAACGCATTTCTTTTGTTACCTCACTCTCTTCTACACCAAAAACTTTTGCTGCCGTGGCAGTATGAATATCTTTCCCTGTTCTGAATGCCTCACACATATTTACATCACCACTTATTGCCGCCACTACCCTCAATTCTATTTGAGAGTAATCTGCAGAAACCAGCACATGGTTTCCATCTCTTGGTATAAATGCTTTGCGTATTTCTCTACCTTTTTCTGTACGGATGGGTATGTTTTGCAAGTTTGGATTTGTGCTGCTTAGCCTTCCTGTTACCGCAACTGCCTGCGCATAATTTGTATGTACACGACCCGTACGTGCATTCATCAAAACCGGAAATGCATCTACATAAGTACTGCGTAATTTTGTCAGTTCTCTAAAACTTAATATTAAATCGCAGATAGGATTGTTATTTGCCAGTTTAGCCAGCACATCTTCGCCAGTTGCATATTGACCTGTTTTTGTCTTTTTTGCTTTTGGATCCAATTTCATTTTATCAAACAGTACTTCTCCCAATTGTTTTGGGCTGGCTAAATTGAAGCGCACACCTGCCAGTTCATATACTTTTTCTTCTGCAATTTTTGCTTCTATGTCCAGCTCTTTTGAATAGGATGTTAGAAAATCCATATCTACTTTTATGCCTTCATATTCCATATCAACTAGTACTCTTACCAATGGATTTTCCACTTCGTAAAAAACCTTTTCAACTTCCTTCAATTTGAGTGATGGCAAAAACGTATTCTTCAGTTGCAAAGTAATATCAGCATCTTCCACTGCATATTCTTTTGCATCTTCTATGGCAACATCTCTCATGGTGCCTTGGGTTTTTCCTTTCTTGCCAATGAGGGATGTAATGCTCACAGGTTGGTAACCCAAGTATTTTGCGCTGAGCAAATCCATATTGCGTTTACCATCGGGCTCTGTAACATAATGAGCCAACATGGTATCGAAAATATTACCTTTTAAAGCATAGCCATACCATTTGAGCATGAGCAAATCGTACTTTAAATTTTGTCCGATCCAGGTTTTACTTGCATCTTCAAAAAGTGGTTTAAACTTTTCCAGAATGACCAAAGTTTCTTCCTTATTTTCCGGACAAGGCACATACCAACCTTCACCAGCATTCACTGCAAAGCTAAGCCCAACAAGGTCTGCACAGTTTGCATCTATATGTGTTGTCTCGGTATCAAAACTTATTTCGGTGTGCTTATTTAGTTCAGTTATCAAACTTTCAATCTCTTTATCAGATTGTATGAGTTTGTAATCGTGTAGCGTATTTTCTATGTTTTTATCTGCAACAATTGGTAAATCTTCTTCCTGTTTGTCTTCATTATTTACCGGCGCTTCTGGCACAGCATTTCCAAATAAATCCATTTGCCCTGTTTGAGCTCCAGTCGTTTGTCGCCTGTCGTCTGTGGTCGCTGTTATTTTCGTTCCCAAAATCCTTTCGCCCATCGTTTTAAATTCCAATTCTGTAAACACTTCCAACAAAACATCTTTGTTCATTGGATCAAGCTTAAAATCTTCTTCATGAAAAACAACCGGCACATCCAAAATAATGGTAGCAAGTTGCTTACTCATAATGGCATTCTCTTTTCCGGCACGAACCTTTTCACCCAAAGCGCCTTTTATTTTATCAGCATTGGCTAAAATATTTTCTATGGTATCATATTCCTTCAACAATTTTGCTGCAGTTTTTTCTCCAACGCCTGCAATACCCGGAATATTATCAACCGCATCACCCATCAACCCTAAAATATCAATCACCTGGTCAACTCTTTCAATACCCCATTTTTCACAGACTTCCTTTGGACCCATTATTTCTACGCTACCACCTTGGTAACCTGGTTTGTAAATTTTTATTTTTTCAGAAACCAACTGCCCGTAATCTTTATCTGGCGTAACCATAAAAACTTCGTACCCTGCTTTTTCTGCCTGCTTTGCCAAAGCTCCAATAATGTCATCCGCTTCGTAGCCATCCAATTCTATACATGGAATATTAAAACCTTTAATAATTCTTTTAATATCTGGTACTGCCGACAAAATATCTTCGGGTGTTTCCTGTCTGTTGGCTTTGTAATCTGCAAAACTCGTGTGCCGTTCGGTTGGCGCATGCGTATCAAAACATACAGCAATATGCGTAGGCTTTTGGTTGTTGATGAGTTCGGCTAATGTATTTGTAAAACCAAATTGTGCATTTGTATTTCTGCCTTTACTAGTAATGCGTGGGCTACGAACAAGTGAATAATAGGCACGAAAAACAAGTGCCATCGCATCTAATAAAAATAGTTTCTTTTCTGACAAGGGAATAAATTATTGGTGATTGAAAGCCTTAAAATTACGAATTACAAATTACGAATTACGGGCTGTGAAATTTATGGCGTAGAAATTATAAATTAAAGGCTGAAAAAGTGTAGTTAAACAATTTTGTGTTTAAGGCTGGTTTGTATTTTCCCAATAATTTTACAGATTTGAGTACAGTCGCTTAGCAGACTTTGGGACATTTCTTCTGACAAATAATTTGTAGCCTGCAATAACTTTAACCAATACAGCGTCTCTCTTGCTTCTTTATAAGCAATGGAAAGTTTATGTAAAAAATCCGCCGGAGATTGTGCACCAATTGCTTCTTCAACATTTGCACCAACAGAAGTGCCGCTTCTCAACATTTGTTTTGATAAAACAAACTCCTGCTTTTCACTTTTTAAATATTTATAAGCATTTACAATTCGAATCGCAAATGCAAAACTTTTATCTTGAATTACATTGTCCGATTTCACTTAGTTAAATTAATAGGTAATTCAGGCTGTCGTTCAAATTAAAGAATCCATCATTACAAATACTCCCCGTAATTCGTAATTTGTAATTCGTAATTCCCTCCAAAAATTCGTAATTACTCTAAAACTTCGTCTCCAACAACATCGGCAACATTGCACGCCATGTAGGCCAGTCGTGGGTCCACTCAGTTCCCCAGATAGATGCATCGTGGTCGATACGTTTTGCATATAATATTTCCGAAATTTTTGCAGTGCCGGTAGGGTC
>JBBREY010000143.1:0-4133 GCA_038225275.1 Chitinophagales bacterium
CTTTTCTTCGGGTTTTGTAAAGAGGGAATCATTTGCAGTGTTTAGAAAATGTCTTTTAAATGCTCCCATTGCATTTTGCAGATTCTTTACATCATATCCAATAATCTTTAGCGCATATTTTACATTAAAATCGACCGGCACAATCACCCCCGTAGTATCATTGTACCAAAGCCCAAATCCTTTTTCTGATAGCGTTTTCCATGGAAAAAGTAATCCCGGATCTATTTTGCGAGCAGGCGCAACATCACTGTGCCCTATAAAATTTTCTGCAGGGATATTATACTCCTTCTTTGCAAAATATAATACACCTAACAAGGTATTTATCTGAGCAGTTGAGAAACTATCAATACCATTGTTGTCAATCTCAATACCGATAGAAGTTGAGTTTACATCGCTCATATTTCCCCACCTGCCAACACCTGCATGCCAAGCCCGCAAATAATCATTCAACATATGATGTAGTGTTCCATCTTTACAAATAACATAATGTGCGCTTACCTGTGTGGCAGACTTCGTAAAGGTTTGAAGCGTTTGCTCACAACTGTTTTGCGCCGTATAATGTATTACAACAATATTTGGCTTTCTCATTCCAAAATTGGTTGTGAAGGCATTAAAAGAGGGATTTTTGAACGAATCAGCCTTAATAGCATTTACCGGTGAAGCAGCTATCTTTTTTGCAAATGCTTTTGCCTGTTTGGTGTAAATTTTATTTGTACTGCTATAAGGTTTCGGACTGCAGGAATAAAATACAAATAGAATAACGGTGAAACAAAATCCAAAAAACTTCATAACTATTTATTTACACTCAATCTTATTAAACGAATGCCTTTCTTCAAAATTAAGCGCATGAGGATATTTAAAAACCGCCGTATCGCTTTTCATTTCAATATCACCATACGCTTCTGAAAAGGTGTTGTTATTTATTTTAAAAATGATTTGCCTTACGGATGTTTGCCCTTCAGATTCAAAAGTATAATAACCTTCTGCTCTTCCATCTGTTTTTTTGAGTACAACATTTCCCTTATTGCTGTCTTTATCTTTTCTTTTATAAATTAAACCACCGGAAAGATTTTCTCCATTTTGGGTAAGGTTCATAAAAGCACTATCGCCTGAAATGACCATTTCGTAACAGCCATCTAACGACGTAGTTTCAGCTATTGCAACCCGTTCCTGTGCAGGTTCTTTTTTTTCTTGCGGCGTTTCTGAACAAGCGCTTAAAAAAAACAATGTAACTATTGAAAAGAAATAAATTTTCATATAAATGATTTAAACGAATAGTTATAAAATTATGCCAATTGCGGCACATACTTTGAACATAAAAGTAAAAATAGAAACCATGGTAACAGATAATATTGAAGATGACTCTTTGATAACACCTACAGAAAAGGCTATGCTGGATGAAGCAATGAATTTCGATCCACTTTCTAAAGATGAAATTAATTTAAACAATTCCCATCTTGATAATATAGATGAAGATGGCGATATACTAAATGAAGTGGAAGTTGTAGATGACAATAGTGGTGAAGACCTTGATATTCCAGGTGCTGATCTTGATGATGCTGATGAAGCAATAGGTGAAGAAGACGAAGAGAATAATGGCTATAGCCAAGCTGATACGGATTAAAAAAAAGAGCGAAAAATTTCGCTCTTTTTTATTTTTTAAAATTAATTTGTCATCTATCCCATTGTAGATGTACCCTTCATAAATGAACCTTCAGTAAGATGCTGCCCTTCTGCAAATTCCTCAATCATTTTTTTATTAAACGCAGGTAAATCTTCTGGACTTCTACTTGTTACTAAACCTCTGTCTGTAACCACTTCTTTATCTTCCCATATTACGCCGGCATTTTTAAGATCTGTTTTTAAAGATGGGTACGAAGTCATATTTCTTTCAGCCAACATGCCAGTTTCAATTAGCAATTGTGGCGCATGACAAATAGCTGCGAGTGGTTTCCCTGTTTCTAAAAAATGTTGTGCAAAATTTACATAATCCTTTTCTGTTCTCATCTTGTCAGGATTCATCACTCCGCCCGGCAACATGAGTGCATCATAATCTTCGGGGTTGGCATCAGATAAATTTACATCTGCATTTACTTCTATTCCCCAATGGTCCGTATCCCAACCTTTCACTATCTTTTGTTGAGAAACAATATGTACAGTAGCGCCTGCTTCTTCCAAAGCTTTTTTAGGTGATGTCAGTTCTACCTGTTCAAAGCCATTATCTGTAAGTATGGCAACCTTTTTATTTTCTAATATATTCATCGTTATAATTTTTATAAATTAATTTCAAAAGCCGTTCCAATATATTAATCACTCACTATGAAACAATAAAACATTACATAAAATCCCCAGTGAAAAAAACTCTACAAAAATTACCTCACTTTATTTTTTACCAATATCTTTATTAATTCTAATTACTGCATTATGGTTAAAACAGAAGGATTTTTTGCTGAAATATTTAAAAAAACAAAGGAGAACTCCATTATTTTAATGGATTATAAAGGAAAAATATTAGATGTAAATAAAGGCCTTTTAAATGCATTTGGATACAGTAAAAAAGATTTGGTAGGAAAGAATTTTGAAATGCTTTTTACCCCAAAAGATAAGGAACTAAATAAACCAGCTGTAGAAGTTAAGAACACCCTTGCAAGAGGAGGGTCCAGCGATAACAATTATCTTGTAAATAAGGAAGGTGTTCCAATTTGGGTATTAGGAGAATCAATTTTGGTAAAAGATCATGAGGGGGAGAAATTTATTGTAAAAATTATCCAAAATATAAATACACAAAAAAAACTTGAAGGTTTTATAATTGATAGCGACGAATTTATACATACCGTTTTTGATTCGGTTAAAGATGCGGCTTTTATAATTTTAAATTCAGAATTAAGAGTACTGCGAGCAAATAAAATGTTTTTAAATTTGTTTAAATTAAAAAAAGTAGATGTGACAGATGTACAACTTTTTAAATTAAAAAACAGCTTTTGGAAAAGCCCCGAAATTAAAAAACAGCTTACTGATATATTGGTGACAAAGACAGCGATGAAAAATGCTCAGTTCATATTTAAGAATGGTACTGCAAAAAGCAAAGAATTGTTGATCACATCCAAACTCATGGAAAATGAAGGCATGGGTAGAACAATATTATTAGTAATAAAAGTGAAATAATAAAATTATTTGGATAAAATTTACCTCATTCATTCTCCTATATTTATGGCTTGCTGTTTGTTGTTTTTGATGTAAAAGTCATATGCCTGAAGGCCCTTCCCTTATAATTGCAAAAGAAAATATCTCACACTTTATTGGCAGCAAAATAATAGCAGCAACCGGTTATGCTGATATTGATTACAGTGAGCTTGAACAGCAGAAAATTACAGATGTAAAAACCTGGGGCAAACATCTTTTTATTTGTCTAAAGGAAATAACGATCGAAATTCATTTACAGATGTTTGGCAGTTATTTAATCAATGAACGAAAGTCAAAAATAAATGCCAAGATCAGTTTACAGTTTGCCAAAGAAGAATTGAATTTTTATGTGGTAGATGTAAAACTGATAAAAGATATTTCCATGTACGATACACAAGCTGATGTTATGAGTGAGGATTGGAATGCTACAAAAGCAATTAAGAAATTAAAAGAAACTCCTGAGGCCAAAATATGTGACTCACTGTTAGATCAAAAAATATTTTCAGGTGTGGGAAATATTATAAAAAATGAAGTTTTATGGCGGGCAAAGCTTAACCCTGAAACTACTATTGAGAATATAACTCCGTCAAAATTTAAAATTTTATTGAAGGAAGTGGTAAACTATCCTTTGGAGTTTTTACAATACCGAAAAGAAGGTACGCTTGCGAAACACTGGAATGCTTACAACCAAAAGGTATGCAGCCGTTGTAAAAACAAGATTACAAAAAGTTATCTGGGTAAAGGAAAGCGTGCATCATTTTTTTGTGCGCATTGCCAACCGTTAAAAAAGTAATTTTCCTTTTTAGATAATACGTTGGCTTATTCTTTGTTTTTATTTCTTGAAAATAATATTTATGGCAACGACAAAAAAAGCTGATGCGAAAAAAGCTGCTCCTAAAAAAACTGCAACCAAAAAGGCAGCAACTAAGAAAAGTAGTGCCAAGAAAAAA
>JBBREY010000144.1:0-3959 GCA_038225275.1 Chitinophagales bacterium
TAGATGCTATGCAAGCTGCTATTTTACAAATAAAATTAAAAAAACTTGACGAGTATATCGAAGCACGCAGAAAGGCTGCTGACTATTATGATGCTGCATTCTCGGGAAATGAAAAAATTACAGTTCCGTATCGGGCACCTAACAACAATCATGTATTTCACCAGTATACATTAACGCTTCACGATACAGATAGAAACGATTTGAATAAAAACCTTGCAGAAGTGGGCGTTCCTTCAATGATTTATTATCCTGTTCCTGCTCACAGACAAAAGATGTTTGAGCATCTTGGTGGAAATGACTTTAATTTACCTGTCACAGACTGGTTAACTGAAAGAGTGATTTCGTTGCCTATGCATACAGAATTGGATGAAGAGCAACAAGCTTTTATTGTTGAGAAGGTACTTGCATTTATTAATACAAATAAATAATTATAAGATATGAAAATTGCAGTTGTAGGAACAGGTTATGTGGGCTTAGTGACAGGTACTTGTTTTGCAGAAACCGGAAACGCGGTAACATGTGTAGACATAGATGCTTCAAAAATTGAAAAATTATCGTCAGGCACTATTACTATTT
Organism: Chitinophagales bacterium; assembly: GCA_038225275.1. Classification (GTDB taxonomy): domain Bacteria; phylum Bacteroidota; class Bacteroidia; order Chitinophagales; family Chitinophagaceae; genus Ferruginibacter. Next base: position 577 of record JBBREY010000144.1, read on the forward strand.
ATGAACCTGGGTTAGAAAAGATTTTTTTAAGAAACCAAAAAGAAGGTCGTTTGACATTTACAACTTCTTTGAGCGAAGCGATATTAGATGCAGAAATCATTTTTCTTGCGCTGCCTACACCACCTGGGGAAAATGGAGAAGCAGATTTGAAATATATTCTTGGCGTCGCAGATGATTTAGGTAAATTATTAAAACCATCAGATTATAAAGTTATTATTGATAAAAGTACGGTTCCTGTAGGCACTTCTGAAAAAGTAAAAACTGCTATTTTACAAAGTGGATCTAATGCAATTGCTGAAAGTTTTGATGTGGTAAGCAATCCAGAGTTTTTAAGGGAAGGTGTAGCAGTAGATGATTTTATGAAGCCAGACAGAGTTGTTATTGGCACTACATCTGCACGTGCTATTAAAATAATGAATGATTTATATGCGCCGTTTGTTAGACAGGGCAATCCTTTAATTTTTATGGATGAAAGTAGTGCTGAACTTACCAAGTATGCAGCCAATGCATTCTTAGCAGTAAAAATTACTTTTATGAATGAGATTGCTCAAATGTGTGAAAGGCTTGGCGCTGATGTTGACATGGTTCGTAAAGGAATTGGAAGCGATGAAAGAATTGGCAGAAGATTTCTTTTCCCGGGTATTGGTTATGGCGGAAGTTGTTTTCCCAAAGATGTACAGGCGCTGGCAAAAACAGCAGACGACATAAATTATGATTTTCAAATTCTAGATGCTGTAATGGATGTAAATCACAAACAAAAATTACATCTTATACCGAAAATAAAAACATTGTTTGGTAATGACCTTTCGGGCAAACATTTTGCAATGTGGGGTTTGGCTTTTAAACCAAACACAGATGATGTAAGAGAGGCTCCCGCATTTTACATGATAGATGAATTGCTTTCAAGCGGAGCTACGATTTCTGTTTTTGACCCTGAAGGAATGCCAAATACGAAAACAGTGTATGGAGATAAAATAATTTTTGCTACAAACCAATATGAGGCGCTAGAAAATGCAAACGCATTGATAATAGCAACAGAATGGAATGAATTTAGAACACCAAATTTTACAACAATTACAGAAAAGTTACCATCGAAAATAATTTTTGATGGCAGAAATCTTTTTGAACCTGAACAGATGAAAGCATTGGGATATCATTATGAAAGTATAGGAAGAAAAAAAATATCACAACAACCTTAAAACACATTACATTTTGCAAAAAAGAATATTAATAACAGGTGCTGCCGGGTTTTTAGGATCTCATCTTTGTGATAGATTTATAAAAGAAGACTACCATGTTATTGGAATGGATAATCTCATTACGGGTGATCTTAAAAATATCGAACATCTGTTTCATTTACAAAACTTTGAATTCTATCACCATGATGTTTCAAAATTTATACATGTAACCGGAAAACTGGATTATATCCTACATTTTGCCTCACCTGCAAGCCCTATCGATTATTTAAAAATACCTATTCAAACTTTGAAGGTAGGTTCACTTGGAACACATAATTGCCTCGGACTTGCAAAAGCAAAAAATGCCCGCATACTTGTTGCAAGTACCAGCGAAGTTTATGGAGATCCACAGGTCCATCCTCAAAATGAGGAATATTGGGGAAATGTAAATCCTGTAGGTCCAAGAGGTGTTTATGACGAAGCAAAACGTTTTCAGGAAGCTATAACAATGGCTTATCACACATTTCATGATCTGGAAACGAGGATCATCCGAATATTTAATACCTATGGTCCAAGAATGAGATTAAACGATGGACGTGCACTTCCTGCATTTATTGGGCAGGCTTTACGTGGGGAAGATCTGACTGTGTTTGGAGATGGAAGCCAGACAAGAAGCTTTTGCTATGTAGATGATTTAGTTGATGGTATTTATGAATTGCTAATGAGCGATTATGCCCAGCCTGTAAATATCGGTAACCCAGATGAAATTTCGCTAAAAGATTTTGCAGAAGAAATCATCAAATTGACAGGTACAAAACAAAAGATAATATACAAGCCGTTACCAGTAGATGATCCAAAGCAAAGGCAGCCTGATATTAGAAAAGCAAAGGAAATATTAGGATGGGAGCCAAAAATTAATCGTGCAGAAGGATTGAAAGTAACATACGAATATTTTAAAAGTTTACCGAAAGAAGAGCTGAATAAGCTGCCAAAAGAATTTACAAAAATTACTTTTTAAATAGAATTAGATAAAGATGTATCAAGAACTATTAGACAAAACAAACAAGTTAGCAGTAATTGGATTAGGTTATGTGGGATTACCAATTGCGTTGGAGTTTGCAAAAAAAATAAAGGTCATTGGGTTCGATATAAATGCTGATCGTGTAAAAATGATGCAGAACAAAATTGACCCAAGTAAAGAATTAGACTCATCTGCATTTGATGGTTGTGATATTCAATTTACAAACGATCTTGATGTGTTAAGAGAAGCTACTTTTTTCATTGTGGCCGTTCCTACACCTGTAGATGAACACAATGTGCCTGACCTTACACCTGTATTACGTGCAAGTGAGACAATCGGAAAGGTGATTAAAAAAGGAGATTATGTGGTTTATGAAAGTACGGTTTATCCTGGTTGTACAGAAGAAGATTGTGTGCCGGTTATTGAAAAATTATCCGGATTAAAAATGGTTACTGATTATAAAATAGGCTACTCACCGGAAAGGATAAATCCAGGTGATAAAGAACACACGATAACGACAATCACAAAAGTGGTGAGTGGTTGTTGTGATGAAAGTCTGGATGTTATTGCAAAAGTGTATGAACTTGTGGTAAAGGCAGGTGTGCACAGAGCTTCGTCGATAAAAGTCGCAGAAGCTGCAAAAATTATTGAGAACACACAAAGAGATTTAAATATCGCTTTGATGAATGAACTTTCTATCATCTTCGATAAAATGAATATCAATACTTTTGAAGTGCTTGAAGCAGCTGGAACAAAATGGAATTTTTTACGTTTTCAACCAGGACTTGTTGGCGGGCATTGTATTGGTGTAGATCCATATTATTTAACCTATAAATCAAAAGAGCTTGGGTATGACAGCCAGGTTATACTCGCAGGAAGAAATATAAATGATGGTATGGCAGGATATGTTGCTAAAAAGATTCTTCAACATATTATTCAACATACTGGCAATATAAAAAATGCAAAAGTTTTGGTGATGGGTGCTACCTTTAAAGAAAATGTGAGTGATATCCGCAACAGTAAGGTGGCAGATGTTGTAAAAGAATTAAAATCTTTTTCATTGAATGTTGATATTACCGATCCTCATGCAAATAGTGAAGAACTAAATCATGAATATGGATTTGAACTAACAGAAAAAATAGGTGAGGATTATGATGCAATTATTGTAGCAGTTCCCCACAATG
>JBBREY010000145.1:0-3771 GCA_038225275.1 Chitinophagales bacterium
TTGGTCATTTATAAATTTGCCATCTACACTTTTCATTGCAGCAGATTGGATAGTATCTCTGCGGTAGGTAACTGTTTGTTTGGGCGTTGTCATGGTGACTGTATTCTGCTCTATATTCCAATCCCAACTGCGGGATGAAACTGGAAAAGTATCTCGTTTTACATTAAAAGTAAAAGAAATATTTTTCGCTTTTTTAAACTTCTCTATGCCGTAATTCTCTGCTACTTTTTTTGCCAATGCCGTACCATCTGTTTGTGCCGAACTGCTGCATGAAATTAAAAAAACTGCAATAAAAATCGGGATAATTGTTTTCATAATATCTAATGTTTAAACAAATATAATTTTTGTTTTACTAACAGTAGTAAGAGATTTTAAAATGGGGTAGGTGGTTTATTTAAAGAAGACATCGTAGCCAAACCTTAATAACGTGCCCACAACAATTATCAGAAAGAAAATTCTAATAAATTTATTACCCTTATTTATGGCAAGTTTAGCCCCTGTAAAACCCCCGGCAGCGTTACACAGTGCCATTGGAATAGCTATAGCCCAAATGATTTTTCCTTTCAATACAAACAATACAATGGAACCAAAATTGGTAGCAAGGTTTACCATTTTGGCATTTGCGGAGGCATGTAAAAAATCATATCCCATTAAAACAACAAATGCCATTACCAAAAAACTGCCTGCACCAGGACCAATAAACCCATCATAAAAACCAATAACAATACTTATGAGCAGCGAATAAAATATATGCAAAGCGGGAGAGTGCGATTTTTCTTTGTGCTGTCCGAAATCTTTTTTTATGAAAGTATATATTGCCACAAGAGATAAGACAACCAATAAAACTGGTTTCATAAAATCGTTGTGCATTTGCGTAAGTAAATTGCTGCCTGCAAAAGAGGATAGCATGGCAAGCGCCATCATTGGTAGAAGTAATTTCCAGTTAATGGCAACTTTTTTTACATATTGAAAAGCAGCAAAGGCAGTACCGCTGAAGGCAGGAATTTTTAAAGAACCAACCACAGTTGGTACCGGCAGATTAGGCAGTAGAATAAGCCCCATGGGCGTTTGTATCAATCCGCCGCCGCCCACAATAGCATCTACAAAGCCCGCAGCAAATGCGGCAATACAAAGCAATATGATGGTTGTTGTCGTCAAGTTTGAAGTTGATTATCCGATTTTATGAAAACTTGCTGCGATGCCTTTAATGATGGCTGAGCTAAAGCCCTGGTGTTCCATTTCATTTAAACCTGCAATGGTGCAGCCTTTTGGCGTAGTTACTTTATCAATTTCCTGTTCGGGATGTGTATTGGTAGTTAGTAATAATTCTGCTGCCCCTTTTACAGTTTGTGCCGCTATTAAACTTGCAGTGGCCGCATCAAAACCGATTTCTATTCCGCCTTGTACACTTGCACGAATGTAGCGCATGGCATAAGCAGTACCACATGCACCCAATACGGTGGCGGCGTTCATTAATTTTTCATCTATCACCACCGTTTTGCCTAAGGCGGCAAACAATGATTCTGTATAAGCTAATTGGTCTGTATTTATTTTACCGGAGCTTAAGCAGGTTATACTTTCCTGTATAGCAATGGCGGTATTTGGCATTGCTCTAACAACTGAAACTTCATTCCCCACAATACTTTTTATTTCTTCTAAACTGATGCCCGTAACAACGGAAATTAATAATTGGTTTGGAGTAATATTATCTTTTACTTCTTCTAAAATTTCTTTTATCTGAAAAGGCTTTATCGCTAAAATGATTACTTCACATTCTGAAACCGCTTTTGCATTATCAGAATGTATACTTACCCCTTTATCCTGCAACCAATTTAAAGTAGCAGTATTTCTTTTGGTAACCGTAATATTTTCAGATGCGCAAAAATTACTTTTCAAAAGCCCTGCAGCTATCGCTGAGCCTAGGTTTCCACCACCGATGATTGCTATCTTCATAAATCAGTATTGAGTAATGAGAATTTAGTATTGAAATGGGTTTGTAAAAAAATAAAGGCACACTATCAATTTCAAACTTGAAAATCAACCAATAACTAATCAACAAATAAACTAACCGTCTATCTCCATCATTTTTTCAAACACCACTTCATACTCTTTATTTACAGCAGCAAATTCAGCATTTAAATTTTTGTACGCAGTTTCCGTTTGGACAAATTTATTGTTGTTGCTGTAAATTTCAGGATTGCCAAGCTCAGCTTCTAAAGCCACTTTCTTTTTATTTAACTCTGCAATTTTGCCTTCCAGAGAATTAAACTGTTTTTTTATTTTATCCGCTTCTTTTGCAGCGGCATTGTCTACAGGCTTAGGATTTTTTTTTACTTCTACCGGTTTTTCAACTTTAGTTTCGGCTTTCAAATCCTTTTTCTCGGCAAGCTTAGCTTTTTCCCTACGCTCTTTCCAATCTTCCCATTCAGCATAACTGCCTTTAAATTCCAGTATTTTATGGTCTTCAATTTCCCATATTTTATTTGCAATACGGCTAATAAAATAACGATCGTGACTTACCAAAATAATAGTGCCTTCGTATTTGTTTAAAGCCTCTACCAATAAATCTACAGAGTGAATGTCCAAGTGATTCGTAGGCTCATCCAGCATTAAAAAATTTGCTTTGCTGGCGATGGTTTTTGCCAACGCTACTCTTGCCTTTTCGCCACCGCTCAATACTTTAATTTTTTTCTCTACTGCATCCCCACTAAATAAAAATGAACCTAGTAAGCTACGAAGCTCCAGATCGTTTTTACCGCTTCGTGCTTCCTGCATTTCGGCAATCAAATCGTTATCAGGATTCAATACTTCCAGCTGGTGTTGCGCATAAAAAGATTCTTCTACATTATGTCCCCACTCACGTTCTCCCTCAAACTGTTCTGTACCAACAACAATTCTAAGGAGGGTTGATTTTCCTTTTCCATTGGCACCAATTAATGCAATCTTATCACCTCTGTCAATTTCCGCCCCTGTGTTTTCTAATATTTTTAAATCTCCAAAACTTTTGCTAACGTGTTTAAGTGCCGTTACAACTTTACCTGGCGTTTTATTTAGTATAAAATTTATTTTCATATTCGGACGTTCAATATTTACGTCCTCAATTCTCTCAATCTTATCCAAACGCTTTACGATACTTTGCGCAGCAGCAGCTTTACTTGCTTTTGCTTTAAAACGCTCGACGAATCTTTCCTGTTGGCGAATGTAATCCTGCTGGTTATCAAACGCTTTTTTCTGCATATCTATACGGATCTCTTTTTCCTCCATATAGTAGGAATAGTTACCGGTATAAAAATGCAATTCACGTTGGTATAACTCTACAATTTTGTTTACCATCCTATCTAAGAAAAAGCGATCATGGCTCACAATTACAACAGCACCAGGGTAGTTCGATAAATATTTCTCCAACCATTCAATACTTGGTAGATCCAAGTGGTTCGTTGGTTCATCCAGAAGCAACACATCGGGATTCATCAAAATCATTTTTGATAAAAGCACCCGCATACGCCAGCCACCACTAAACATTTTATATTGTTTGCCAAGGTCTTCATTTGCAAAACCCAATCCTTGTAAAATCGATTCCGTTCTGTGGTGTATGCTGTATCCATCCAACACATCCATTTCATGCAAAAGGTCTGCATATTTTTCAGCCAATTTTTCGTCACCGGTTTTTTCCAGTTCCGCACCGACCACTTCCATTTCTTTCTCTATTGCTTTCACTCTTTCAAAAGCGCCCATGGCAACTTCCAAAATAGATTCATCTGTTTCAAAACC
>JBBREY010000146.1:0-3697 GCA_038225275.1 Chitinophagales bacterium
TACAAAATACTACGATAAAGATGACAAAGAACTTTTGCAGTGCTATTACAAGGATGGCAATGCAGAAATACTTGGCGTTTTATTACAGAGATATACAAGTATGCTTTTAGGCGTATGTATGAAATTTTTAAAAAATGAAGAGGAAGCAAAAGATGCTGTGCAGCATGTATTTTTAAAAGTAATAAACGATTTGCACAAATACAAAGTTGAATACTTTAAGAGCTGGATATACATGGTGGCAAAGAACCATTGCCTGATGAAATTAAGAGACGGAAAAAAGAGCAGCATAGAGATCAACGACACGATGTATGTGGTAGAAAATGAGAAAGAAGAAAAGCTAACAGCAGAAAAAAAAGAACTTATTTTAAACAATTTGGCAGATGCTTTAAAATTATTATCGCACGAACAACACATTTGCATTGATTTATTTTATCTGCAAAAAAAATCTTATCAGGAAATAATAGACATAACCGGGTTTAATGCGTTACAGGTAAAAAGCCACATCCAAAACGGCAAAAGAAACTTAAAAATTTTAATGCTCAGAATGCCACAACATGAACAATAATTTTGATGACATATTAAACAAAGATGGAAGCAACAACCCCCAAGGATTGAGTGATTTAAACGATGTATTGAATAATGATGACTCAATGTTGGAAAATTCGGACGATGACTTTGAAAAAGAAGCTGCAGAAGGATTGCAACAGATTGGCGCTGATAAAATACCATCATTGGTAAATGAAATAAATAGAAATTTAAATTCGCAGTTAAAAATAAAAAAAAGACTGAAGAAGAAAGAGATAGATCAATCAGCAGTGATTATCACCATTATTACCTTACTCGTTATAATAGTTGTAAGCTTTATTATTATTAAAAAGTACTATCAGCAATAATGTCTTCGCACAAAAATTACCTTTCACGCATATAAAGAGATTGACATTAACAATTTTTCATAGGAAATAATATTATTTTTACACTTTGAAAAAATTGTCAGTCATATTATTATTGTTTGTCTACGGAGTAACAACCGTTGGTGCAACTGTGCATTTGCATTTTTGCATGGATAAATTTATTGGCTGGGATCTTTCTCAAACTGAAAGTACAACCTGTGGTAAATGTGGCATGAAGGAAAGTAAAACTAAAAAAGGTTGTTGCAAGGATGAGGTAAAGCAATTAAAAATAAATACTGATCATCAAAAAAGTTCAGCTGCCGTCTTCATCAATGTTTTTAATACTCCAATAATTTACAGCTACCCGTCCTTATTTAAATTTACTAGCGTAGTTTTTAATGAAGAGTCAAACACAATAAGTTACGATTCCCCGCCCATACCACAAATACAAAAACTTACAGTTTTGTATTGCACTTACAGGATTTAAACAAGATTTTATTACTTATGCAGAATATATCATATTCTGCAACCACAGGTATTTATCTAGTTTAAAAAATTACAAATTTATATAATGAAAACATTATCGATAATGGCAATTGCCGTTAGCTGCATATTTACAACAGCAAAGGCACAAATAAAAAATCCAGTTACAGACACAGTAAAAATATATGGCAATTGTGGGATGTGCAAGGCAAAAATTGAAAAAGCAGCAACTCAAAAAAATATTTCACAGGCAGACTGGAATGAAGAAACAGGTATTGCTGTAATTACGTTTGATGCTACAAAAACGAGCAAGGACGACATCTTGAAGAAAATTTCCATGGTTGGGTATGATAGTGATGCTTTTACAGCACCGGATGCTGTCTATAAAAAGTTACCGGGTTGTTGCCATTATGAAAGACCAAAAAAGAACTAAATATATTTTACAAAATTGCTGCATAATTCTTTTTAATTATTCGGTTTTAAAAAAAATACAATCATGAAAAATACAATAATATTAATGTTGATCAGCCTGTTGACAATTCAGGCTAATGCACAAATAACAAAAGCAGAACTCGTAGCAACTGGTTTAACGTGTTCTATGTGCTCAAATGCTATCAACAAACAGTTTAAAGCAATGCCTGAAGTAGAAAAGGTTAATATAGATCTTAATAGCAACACCTTTACAATCTACCTTAAAAAAGAAAATTCATTATCGCCAAAATCATTTAAAGATAGAGTTGAAAAAGCAGGTTTTTTTGTAGGATCACTTGTACTTACAATGCCTTTTGACAATATAAAAGCTGCGGATAATTTATCGTATAATACCAAAGAAGCATCGTACGTTTTTGTAGATACAAAACCACAAACTTTAAAAGGAGACGTAAAAGTGCAGGTTTTAGACAAAGGATTTGTAACCCAGAAAGAATACAAAAAACTTGAAAAATCATTTAGTAAGTATCCGTCGTATGCGGCCAATAATGATAAAAACTTTCATTTAAAAACGCTGTAACATGAAACAATTTATTATTGTGCTGTTATGTGCGATTTGTATAAAAGCTTCAGCACAAGAACTGTTTGTTGTTACTGAGCCTGCTAGTAATATGCCTACAGGTTCTATTGGTGTGAGGGTTGCACAGACGTTCATGAAAGAAAAGTTCGAGTCAGGTTATAACTATCATTTAATGCCTGAAATAATGTGGGGTGCAAACAAAAACCTCATGCTACATGCAGCAGCATTTTTAAGCAATAGAAATAAGAATTTGGCAACAGAAGGTGGAAGTGTTTATGCCAAATACAGATTTCTTTCCAAAGATGACGTACATCAACATTTTAGAATGGCTGCATTCGGTCGAGCAAGTGTAAATAATTCAGATATACACCAGGAGGAGATAAACACAATGGGGCATAATAGTGGTTTTGAAACCGGAATAGTTGCTACTCAATTACTCAATAAAGTAGCGATCAGTGCATCGAGTAGTTTTGAAAAAGCAATGAATAATTCTCAGACGTACAAATTTCCTTCATCTCAGAGTAACAGTGCTACTAACTATACTTTATCTTTTGGTAGACTGATGTATCCTAATAAATATAAAAATTTTAGGCAAACTAATATAAACCTGATGATGGAGTTAGTTGGGCAAACTTTAAATGCAAATGGAAAATCATTTTTAGATGTTGTTCCATCGTTGCAGTTCATTATAAACAGCCAGGCAAGGGTTGACGTTGCTTACGTAAAAGAAGTTTATAGCAATATGTTGCGCACGGCACCAAACGGGATCTATTTAAAGCTCGAGTACAGTTTTTTTAATGTAACAAAATGAAAAAAATAAAAATCTTTTTTGTTAGGCTATTCAAGGCACTCTTCGTGAAGAAATGCTGCAGATAAAATAAATAATAGAAGGTATAAAATATTTCTCCGTCTATTAAATAAAACCTTTCACAAATTAACCCAATAAAAAAGCGGAAATACTTTAAAGTATTTCCGCTTTCATTTGTGGAGCCGACCGGACTCGAACCGGTGTCCAAACATATTCGCCGCAAGCTTTCTACATGTTTATTTTTGCATTGGTTTTCGAAAAAATACCGGGGCAAAACAAACCAATATTTTTCTTAGAAGAATAATCTTAAGCAATGGGCACATCATACCATTGCAGCATGTTATTTTATTTTGATGTCGGCGGCGGAACTTGGCAGTAACAAAGCCTGCTCGGCGGCCCTAATGGTTACTAGTCTATCGACTAAGCAGCCATGGCATACGAAGTATTGCCATTTAAAAGTTTCGGTTTCAGATTAAAGTGCTAATACCGCAACGCACTACATGCTTA
>JBBREY010000147.1:0-3679 GCA_038225275.1 Chitinophagales bacterium
TCAGCTTGCTCAGCTTGTATTTTTAAATCTTCAATAGCCGCTTTACCGTTTTGTATTTTATCGACCAGTTCTTTTTCCTCTTTCCACTTTGCTTTGTAGGTATCTCGTTCAACAGAAAGATTAGCGATCTCTGTATTTAAAAATTTTAATTTATCCTCGTCGTTTTCTCTTTTAATAGCCTCTCTTTCTATTTCCAACTGTCGAATTTGTCTTTCCAATTTATCCAGTTCTTCTGGCATAGAGTTCATGTCTATCCTCAATTTCGCGGCACTTTCATCCATTAAATCAATAGCTTTATCCGGCAAAAAACGATCTGTCATATACCTGTTGCTTAATTCTACTGCTGCAATAATTGCCTCATCTTTAATGCGTACATGGTGGTAAGTTTCGTACCTGTCTTTTAGTCCTCGTAAAATCGAAATAGCATCATCAACCGTTGGTTCATCAATCATTACTTTTTGAAAACGCCTTTCTAAAGCTTTGTCTTTTTCAAAATATTTTTGATACTCAGCTAAAGTTGTTGCACCCACAGCTCGTAATTCTCCACGTGCCAATGCAGGTTTTAATATGTTTGCTGCGTCCATAGCGCCATCTCCGCCACCGGCGCCAACCAACGTATGTATTTCATCTATAAATAAAATAATTTCACCTTCTGCAGCAATTACTTCTTTTACGACAGCTTTCAATCTCTCCTCAAACTCTCCTTTGTATTTGGCACCTGCAATCAATTGCCCCATATCTAAGGCAAAAATTATTTTCGACTTTATATTTTCAGGCACATCACCATTTACAATTCTAATCGCCAAACCTTCTGCTATGGCTGTTTTACCAACGCCGGGCTCTCCTACTAAAATCGGATTATTTTTTGTACGACGACTAAGAATGTGCAATGTTCTGCGTATCTCTTCATCTCTACCTATAACAGGATCGAGCTTTCCTAAACGAGCCATTTCGTTTAAGTTTTTTGCATACTTGTTTAACGAATTGAATTGGGTTTCTTGCGTAGCAGAGTTTACTGTTTCTCCCTTGCGTAACTCTTTAATAGAAGCGATTAATCCCTTCTCTGTAAGGCCTGCATCTTTTAATAATTTTGCAGATGCATCATTGCCTTGCAAAATAGCTAGTAATAGATGTTCAGGATTTATAAACTCATCGCCAAAAGTTTTTAATACAGCATTTGCTCTCAATAAAACACTGTTAGCTTCTCTGCCCATTGCTTGTGCAGGCTCACCAGATACAACAGGTAATTTTTTAATTAATTCGTTCAATTTATTTGAAACAAGATTGACTGTAACGTTATTTTTTTTGAGCAAATAATCGATTGACGAATCTTCTGTATCAATTAAAGTTTTTAAAAGATGCTCAGTTTCAATATTTGGATTTTTATTGTTGAATGCAATTTGTTGTGACTGATGCAAAGCTTCAGAAGCTTTTACCGTAAAATTATTTTGTGCCATAATTGTTTTTTAAATGATTTATCGGTTTGATAAAAAATGTAAATGTTTATTCATTCATACAAATCCATATCCAAAAAAAAAATTGTATATAATGGCGTAACTAAAATGTTAAATGTGCCTCAATTGCAGTACCGATGGGCATTTTGTGCTATTATAGCAGTTTGTAAATAATCTTTAAAACTTAAGAAGCTATCCATAACGTTTTACGTTATTTTTGTACTACATCTTATTATGAAAAAAATCTTTATATCAATATTTTTATTACTTCATTTATTGTCGTCATTTGCCCAAAAAGGTAAGTTATTAAAGGGAATGTATTTACAGTGGGGATATAATACAGAATGGTATACAAAAAGTAATATCCATTTTAAATTGAGCAACGGAGATAATTTTATTCTTCACCATGCAAAAGCGCACGATAAACCTGATCTTGATGCACTTTACAAAGCACCAACTGAAATATCAATTCCTCAATACAACTATCGGCTTGGATTTTATTTGAATAATGCACATACAAAATCTATTGAATTAAATTTTGACCATATAAAATATGTTGTTACTGACGGACAGAAAGTACGTGTTACTGGAAAGATAGGTGGCGTTAATGTAGATGCAGACAGCATTGTAGATCCAAATAATTTTCTTCATTTTGAACATACAGATGGTGGCAATTTGTTACACATAAATTATGTGCAACAAAAAACGGTGGCTATGAATAGCGCTAAAACAAGGCCACTGGTAAATTTAATTTGGAAAGCAGGAGCCGGTATTAATATTCCACGTACAGATTTTACTTATCATGGTGACCGGTTTAACAACGATTTTCATGTGGCAGGTTACAACCTAAGCGGAGAAGCAGGCGCAAGATTATATGTTTCTAAAAGATTATTTTTTGAAGGGACAGGTAAAACTGGTTACGTGCGCTACATAAATGCTTTGGCAAACACTAGCACTACTAGCGGCAACAGAGCAAGCCACGGTTTTGCTTATTTTGAATTTATTGGACTGATAGGCTATGATTTTAAATTTTAATCACCTTTCGTCATCTCTCTAAAATTTGATTAAACAGTCACATACACAAATAGTAAAGGATATAGCTTCATTCCTTGGTTTTGATTTCTGTGGAATTGCAAACGCTGGTTTTTTAAGTGATGATGCTAGACGCCTTGAAACATGGCTGCACAAAGGAATGCACGGAAACATGCAATACATGGAAAAGCATTTTGATATGCGCACCGATCCTTCAAAACTTGTGCCTGGCGCAAAATCTGTTATTACACTTCTCCTCAATTATTTTCCTGAAAAGCTACAAGACGCTGAAGTACCAAAAATCGCCAAGTATGCTTACGGCAAAGATTACCATGAAGTAATAAGAGAAAAATTAAATCATTTTTTATTTTTATTAAGAGAAAAAATTGGTGAAATAAACGGTAGAGGCTTTGTTGACAGCGCTCCGGTTCTAGAGAGATCGTGGGCGCAAAAAAGTGGGTTAGGTTGGATTGGAAAAAACGGCAATCTCATAAATAAAAAACAAGGTTCTTTCTTTTTTATTGCATCATTAATTACTGATTTATCGTTGGATGCAGATGAAGCAGGTGTAAAAGATTACTGCGGAACCTGCACCCGCTGTATTGATGAATGCCCAACAGAGGCGATACTACCCGATAAAATTGTCGATGGGAGTAAGTGTATTTCTTATTTTACGATTGAGTTAAAAGATGCACTGATACCTGAAAAAATGAAGAGCAAATTTGACGACTGGCTTTTTGGTTGTGATGTTTGCCAAGATGTTTGTCCATGGAATCGTTTCTCAAAAAAAACAAATGAAAAAGCATTTACACCTACAAATGAGATCCTACATTTTACAAAAAACGATTGGGATGAATTAACGGAAGAAAAGTTTAAGCTGGTATTTAAAGATTCACCGCTTAAAAGAAGTAAGTACGGCGGTATAAAAAGAAACCTTCATTTTTTGCAATAACTATTGGTGGCTTTCCACATACGTTTTTAACGACGCTAACGCAGCTTCGTAACCCGACCCGGCCATTTTTTCTATAAATATTCCACTAAATTTTTCCCACGGATACCATTTAAGTTTTGTGATTGATGTCCATTGAACCTGCATATTTCCCTGCTCTTGCACCTGCCTTAAAGATAAAATATTTTCAACATTATTTTCGCCAGGACTTTGCAGCAAAACTTTTACGTAAGGAAACTTAGTT
>JBBREY010000148.1:0-3615 GCA_038225275.1 Chitinophagales bacterium
GGTAATCCTGATCCATTGTTATCAGCAAGAGATATAAGAGAAACATTTGCCCGCATGGCAATGAATGATGAAGAAACTGTAGCATTAATTGCTGGTGGTCATACGTTGGGCAAAACCCATGGCGCAGCCGATGCAAGCGTTTATGTGGGTGTAGAACCTGCAGCAGCAGGCATTGAGCACCAAACACAGGGTTGGCAAAATACTTTTAATACAGGTAAAGGTGTAGATACCATTACCAGCGGTTTAGAAGGCGCTTGGACAACCACACCGGCAAAATGGAGCAACAACTATTTCGAAAATCTGTTCGGCTATGAGTGGGAAAAATATAAAGGTCCTGGTGGTGTTCACCAATGGCGCCCTGTAAATGGTGAAGGTGCTGGTTTAGTGCCAGATGCGCACGATCCATCAAGAACACACCAGCCATTTATGTTGACCTCAGATATTGCTTTAAGGGTAGATCCGATTTACGGGCCAATATCTCGTCATTTCTTTGAAAATCCTGCTGAGTTTAATGATGCATTTGCAAGAGCTTGGTTTAAATTAACACACAGAGATATGGGGCCAAAAGTTCGTTATTTAGGTGCTGAAGTTCCTACAGAAGAATTGATCTGGCAAGATCCTGTTCCTGATGTTACACACGAATTAATTAACGAGCAAGATGCTGCAGATTTAAAAGCAAGCATCCTTTCAACTGGTTTACCGTTATCTCAATTGGTAGCTACGGCTTGGGCATCAGCATCAACTTTCCGTGGAAGTGACAAACGTGGTGGCGCAAATGGCGCTCGCATTCGCCTGGCTCCGCAAAAAGATTGGAAAGTAAACAACCCAACACAATTGGCAAAAGTTTTAGAAACACTTACAGCAATACAAAATGCGTTCAACAGCGCACATACGGGTGGCAAACGGGTTTCTATTGCAGATCTTATTGTACTAGCGGGTAATGCAGCTATTGAGCAGGCGGCAAAAAACGCAGGTCACAATATTTCCGTGCCTTTCACAGCAGGTAGAACAGATGCTTCGCAAGAGCAAACTGATGTACATTCTTTCGAAGTATTAGAGCCGCAGGCAGATGGTTTCCGCAATTACGCAAAAGCTAAATTCACGGTTTCTGCAGAAGAGATGTTGATTGACAAAGCACAATTGTTAACCCTTACTGCGCCCGAAATGACGGTGCTTGTAGGAGGTATGCGTGTACTTAATACCAACTTCGATCATGCACAAACTGGCGTATTCACTACCCGTCCAGAAGTGTTAACAAACGATTTCTTTGTAAACTTGCTTGATATGGGTACTACTTGGAAAGCTGTGTCAGAAACAGATGATGCTTTCATTGGTTCAGACCGCAAGACTGGGTCATTAAAATGGCTTGGAACTCGTGTAGACCTTATTTTTGGTAGCAACACAGAGCTAAGAGCAATTGCCGAAATTTATGCATGCGAAGATTCAAAAGAGAAGTTTGTTAACGATTTCGTAGCAGCTTGGACCAAGGTGATGAACCTCGATCGTTTTGAAGTAGCATAATATACTACATAAATTTTTAAAAGCTGGTCCGGAAACGGGCCGGCTTTTTTATTGCGTTATATTTAAACTTGTCCGCCGAAGGTGGAGCATGAGCAAGCTGCAAAGCCAAGCAGCTGTATCGGGCTATGCGCTGCTATCTTTTTTGCTCAAAGGCAGCAAAAAAGTATATCCGCTGCTATCCCGGCTATGCTCAGCATTTTTACTTTGCTGAGCTTTTATTAGCACTTTGTTTATATACATCTAAACTGTTGCTAAGAAAAAAAATATATAAAATGTGAAACTGTCTAAGAGTAAAGATTTTAAAAATCCTAATGAATTTTATGCAGCTAAATTTTCAAGGTTGACAATCATGAAGGATATTAAAATCTTTATGTTCTTAAACAGAGATGAAGAAGGTTAATTTTAAAATTGAGTTATAAATGCTTAAATATTTTGGGATTTCTCAAAACACTGGCATTAGTTTATCAGCATTATTAAGCCTTAACGAAAATTTTTTTTGTTGTTTACCGCACTAATTTTATTTAACAATTTTCGTCTTCGCATTTTTCATTCTCTGTTTCAATTTCAAGTGTACAATGGCTAATATTTTGGTGTTCTAACCCGTGTTTAATGTCGTGTTTAATTTTACTTATTTGCTCTGGCTTTAAATTGTTTACTACAGTAACATGTCCTGTCAATGCAGTTTCTGTTGTACTAACCGCCCATACATGTATGTGGTGGAAGCTTGTTACCCCTTTCATACCACTTATTATTTGTCTTACTTTGTCAATATCTACATTGGCGGGTACGCCATCAAGTGACAATCTTAAACTATCTTTTAGTAAACTCCACGTACTAAAAATGATCACACAACAAACCAATATACTTAAGAGTGGATCTATCCAATATTGGTGTGTGTAATAAATAATAATTCCACCAACAACTAAACCCAACGAAACGAGTGCGTCTGACATTAAATGCAAAAATGCACTTTTGATATTTATATCTTTTTCTCTTTCTCTAAAAAACAAAATGGCGGAACCGCCGTTAATTAAAATGCCTATCCCTGCTATTATTGCAATAGTAATTCCCGGCAAAGGTTCAGGATTTTTAAAACGAAAGATTGCTTCATACCCAATTGCTCCTATAGAAATTAATAAAATAACTGCATTGAGTAATGAAATTAAGATGGAAGATTTTTTATACCCATAAGTATATTTTTCTGTTGCTTTGGCTTTTGTCAGTTTAAAAGCTAACAGTGAAAGTGCCAAACCGCCCACATCTAAAAAATTATGGCCGGCATCCGATAAAAGGGATAAGGAATTAATCTTTAAACCTATAATAATTTGTATAATTACATAAGTCAGGTTTAAACCAATCCCAATAATAAATGCCCGATTTACATTTGTTAAGGCAACAGGTTTTCCATGGTTGTGGCCATCATGGCCATTGTTTTCTTTTATTAATTGATTGTCGTTTTTATGATCCATTTTAAATGTTCAAGACTTGCTTATCGAGTTGTAAAGTTTTAATAATTGTCTTTAAAACTTTTATGTAAAAGCAACTTTCATTTGAGTGCTAGTTTGTTTATTGGGCAATATAATTTTGTAAATGTGTGATCGTTTCTTTTTGGGTTTCAATAATGGACATTACCACATCACCTATCGAAATAATACCTGAAACCTTATTATTATCTACCACCGGTAAATGGCGAATTTTATTTTTACTCATCAGAGCCATGCATTGTTCTATACTATCTTCACCCTGCACGGTTATAACAGTTTTAGTCATTATATCGTTTAATGCAGTATCCTGCGATGCCTTGCCTTGTAACACTATTTTTCTGGCGTAATCTCTTTCGGAAAATATGCCCAAAAGCTTGTCTTCTTCAATAACCATCAACGCCCCGATGTTTTTTTCTGCCATCATTTTCAATGCTTCAAATACAGTTGAATTGGCAGGCATTGAATAAGAAAAGTTTCCTTTCGATTTTAAAATATCAGCAACTTTCATAAAGCAAAATGTTAAATGAAGAAATAAGGTGTGGTTTAAAGTTATAGCATTTTTAAGAAGGGAGAACAATTTGCCCCATCCAGTAATCTTAGTAGAAAATTA
>JBBREY010000149.1:0-3464 GCA_038225275.1 Chitinophagales bacterium
TAACTGAATTCTTGATGTGTTGAAACTTTTCTGCTGCACGCTAAACGGATAACTTGCTGCCTTCGTATTGTGTACGATCAGGCATCCTTTTGCACCCTGTCTTGCAGCTTCTTCAAACTTGTAGGTCCAGCGCCCATAATAAGTCATAGTATTTCCTTTAAACAAAGTGGTGTCTCCACTCCAAAAGCCCGGATCATTTACCATCACTATTACTACTTTTCCTTTCACATCAAGTCCTGCATAGTCGTTCCAATTGTATTCAGGCGCTACCACGCCGTATCCTGCAAAAACCAATTCGTTATTATTTAAACTAATGCTGCTATCTGTTTTGTCTGTCCAAATAATGTAGTCATCATAAGCCTTTAAATTAAAATTTTCTTTAGCAGATTTAACCTACATTTCAGGCGCAGCCGTAGCTACAATACTTACCATTGGTACCGGCTGTAAAAAACTACTGCCATTGCCAGGTTCCAAACCAGCTGCCGCAAATTGCTTTTGCAAATAGTCAACTGTTTTTGTTTCTCCTTCAGTAAAGGGCTTTCTTCCCATAAATGAGTCGGAAGCCAGAACTGCTATATCCTGCTTTAAATTGTCAGCACTAAAAGAAGCCATTCCATCTTCTGTTTCCACACTTTGTTTTTTTTGCGAGCAGGCGGCAAATAATATTAAACAAAGTAGGGGAATAATTTTTTTGGATATATACATGTTGATGTTAGTTTTAAAGGCAGTAATTTATTACAAATAAGTGGTGGTTGTAAGAATTAGCTAAACTCATTTCTTTTTTCCTAAAAGAAGTTTAAGCACAGCCAAGTATTTATAACTTATCTAAGAAAATAAATATTTCTTTATAAGCGTCCTTAAGTTCTGATGTGTTTGGACTGTGAAGACCTTCTACCAGAAAAATTACTTTGTTTTTTCTTTCATCTTTATTGAGCAAATCAACAAATTTTACAAATGTAGATGCCGGCACCTGGTCATCCTTTGCGCCATGCCACACAAAGAACGGTGGATCATTTTTATCAAAATAAATTATCGGATTATATTTCGTAGCCGTATCCTTATTTACATAACCATCGCCAACGAAAAGAGCGTTTCCTATATCTTTCATGATGGGCGTTTTATTATTTATAAAAACATCTTCAACTACATCTAATCCATCCACTGGTCCGGAGAAATTGATCACGCAAGCTATACCAATTCCATTATCCAGTTTGTTGGGATATGCAGGATTGTTTGCCGAAGCACCAACAATACTAGCTATGTGAGCTCCTGCTGAAAACCCCGTAAGAATTATCTTTTCTAAGTTTAAATGATAGGTCCCATTATTTGCTTTTAAAAAATTGAGTACACTTGTTAAGTCTTCCGTTGCTAAAGGTATTCCTCGCTTGATTCTGTAATTTACATTTACAACATTCATCCCTTTTTTTAAGTATGGCTGAATGTATCTTTCCTCTTTTGATTTATCACTGATATAATATCCACCTCCATGAAGAAACACAACCGTAAAATTTTTGTTCTTTAATTTATTTACATCATTGGAAAGATAAATATCCAGTTGCTGCTCTTTGTCTGTACCATAAGCTACGTCCTTTGTGACATTGTAATTCGCCTTTATTTCATCAGTTGATTTGTCTTTAACAGAAGCCAGTTTTACAGAACAGGCATTAAAAAAAAGAAGGAATGATAAACTTAGTAAACAAGTAAATTTATTCATACGGGATAATGCTTTTTATGTAAAATACTATTTAAACGATGTGACAAGATTCTCTAACAATTGTTAAGCGAAACTATTTTTTAATTTCATTTTTATAAACCACTCCCCCCTTCATCACAAAAGATACATTTTCTAAAAGGGTGATATTGTCTAATGGATTTCCAACCACTGCAATAATATCCGCAAATTTTCCTTTCTCAATAGAACCTATTTTTTTACTCCACCCGAGCAGGTCTGCAGATTGAACAGTTGCCGATTGTATTGCCTGCATAGGCGTTTGCCCAAACTCAACCATGTAAGCAAACTGCTTTGCGTTTAACCCATGTGGAAAAACACCTGCATCTGTTCCGAAGGCTATTTTTACACCTGCTTTTACCGCCTTGCTAAAGCTTGATCCGACAACAGGCACTATCATTCTTGCCTTGTTCAATATTTTTTCTGGATAACCTTTTTTTGCAAACTCATCTACAACATAGTGACCTACAAAAATGGTAGGGTCATAATAAGTTCCTTTTTCTTTCATCAACTCTATACATTCATCATCTAATAAACTCCCATGCTCAACAGAAGCAACGCCAGCTTTAACAGCCATTTTGATCGCTTCCGTACCATGCGCATGTGCACAGGCTTTTCTGCCCCAACGTTTCGCTTCATCCACAATTGCATTCATTTCTTCCTGGCTATATTGTGGTGCACCCACACTTTCTTCTTCGCTTAGTACGCCGGCACTGGCACCAAATTTTATAACATCAGCACCATATTTAATATTGTAACGAACCTGTTCTTTTACGCCTTCCACACCATCTGCA
Organism: Chitinophagales bacterium; assembly: GCA_038225275.1. Lineage (GTDB taxonomy): Bacteria > Bacteroidota > Bacteroidia > Chitinophagales > Chitinophagaceae > Ferruginibacter. Next base: position 2,524 of record JBBREY010000149.1, read on the forward strand.
ACGCCACTCATATGCTCTGGCATTTTAAAATCAAGATATGGAGAAAAGCCATTCATATCGCCATGACTTCCCGTTGATCCTATAAACAAAGTAGCGACTTGTAATCGAGGACCAACAACGTCTCCACTATTTATTGCATTGCGCAGCGCCACATCTACAAAAGCCGCAGCACCTACATCACGAATCGTTGTAAAGCCTGCTTCCAATGTTCTCCTTGCATAAGTGGGCGCCATGATCGCATTGTCCACTGGTGTTTTACGAAAAATATCAGCATAATAATCATTACCCGGTTCAGACGTAATATGGGTATGGCAATCAATTAAACCCGGCAAAACAGTTGCATTGCTTAAATCAATTATTTCTGCATCTTTTGGGATTTTGATTGATGGACCAACAGCAATGATGCTGTCATTCTGTATCAAAATAATTTGATTCTTCAGCATCGTTCCGCTATTTACATCAACGAAACTACCGGCTTTTATAGCTTTTAATTTGCTTTGTGCCGCCGCAAAATTTATAAATACCAAACTTACAATAACATAAAGTACAATTGTTTTTTTCATTGAGAAGTGTTTATTTAAGGCTTGATTTATTTACCTAAAAAGTATTGGGATTAAGAAAAAATACTATTGAACAAAATTGATATTTCTAATTATTATTTACCATTTGTAATTTCATTCGTTGTTTTAACATCAACATAAGTACCATCTAAAGCGGAAAGAAATGCAATTTGAACATCTTTTGCTTTTACTGTTTCTCCATTTAGATCGAGGTCTTTGGTAGCACAGGCATCTCCAACAACAATACATTTAAAACCCAAATCATATGCAGCTCTTGTAGTAGCGTCAATGCACATATGTGTCATCATCCCGCAAATAGTTAGATCGGTAATATTATTTGCTTTCAGATAGGTTAACAATTCTGTTTCTCTAAAACTGTTT
>JBBREY010000150.1:0-3421 GCA_038225275.1 Chitinophagales bacterium
ATGCGCACTTGTTTGTAATTATTATGCCGACAATGCAGCCACAATGTTGCAGGATGAACAAGTAAAAACAGAGGCTTCAAAAAGCTATGTAACTTTTCAACCATTGGGCGTAGTATTAGCAGTAATGCCTTGGAACTTTCCTTTTTACCAGGTTATACGTTTTGCAGCACCAGCAGTAATGGCGGGCAATACAGGGGTTTTAAAACATGCATCGAATGTGCAAGGTTGTGCATTTGCATTGGAAGATGCTTTTAAAAAGGCAGGCTTTCCGGAAGGCGTTTTTACCAACTTAAATATTGCATCAAACGGAATAAAGGAAATTATTCAAGATAAAAATATTGTTGCGATAACACTTACTGGTAGTGACGCAGCAGGTCGTGCAGTTGCATCTGTAGCTGGGCAAAACCTAAAGAAAACAGTAATGGAACTTGGCGGAAGTGATGCCTATATTATTTTAGATGATGCTGATATTGACAAGGCTGCTGAAATGGCTACACTCGGTAGGTTACAAAATAATGGTCAAACCTGTATTGCTGCAAAACGATTCGTTGTGTTAGATGCTGTGTATGATTTATTTTTAGAAGCATTCACCACTAAAATGAAAGCTGCAAAAATGGGCGATCCAATGGATGAGGCTACTTATTATGGACCAATGGCGAGGGTGGACTTACGGGAAGAATTACATGAGCAGGTGCAGCAAACGATTAAGCAGGGTGGCAGATTAATACTCGGCGGCGAAATACCAAAGGGCGAAGGCTCTTATTATCCTGCAACCATTTTAGCAGATCTGCAACCTGGCATGATTGGTTTTGATGAAGAACTTTTTGGTCCGGTGGCTTCTGTAATAAGAGCTAAAGATGAGTCAGAAGCAATTGAGCTTGCCAACCATTCGCCATTCGGTTTAGGCTCAGGTGTAATTACGGGCAACAAAGACCGTGGTGAAAAAGTTGCACTTCAACTCGAGGCAGGAAGCAGTTTTGTAAACAAGCTCGTAGCATCTGACCCACGCATGCCATTTGGTGGTGTTAAAAACAGCGGTTATGGAAGGGAACTTGCAGGCTATGGCATAAAAGAGTTTGTAAATATTAAATCGATTTGGATTGATTAAAATATATAACCCGTTTGGTTTTTAATATAATTTCAACATAACCGACAGTATGTAATATAATTTTCGCTCTTTACATTGTGTAAGCACAAATAATTTTCTCCACCAAAAGCATTTTTAAATTTTGCATAATGTAAAAACATGAATGCGTAAAAGCGGTATGAGGATGAAAGTGGACTTTTTTTGGTGAGCGCAAAAACATAGTTTTATATAATGAGAAAGTATAGTTGTTTATATATTTTTGGATGGTAAAATCTATAATATAAACATAGATCAAGTTTATAAATAAAGCCCAATATTTAAATAATACAATGACACAGACAACAAATAATATTCTAGTGGTAAGGCCTGCTAGTTTTGGTTTTAACCAAGAAACTGCAGGTTCTAATTCTTTTCAAAAAGAGCTAAATGTAAATGCAGATGAAATAAGAATAAAGAAGTTAAATGAATTTGAATCATTTGTTGAAAAACTTAAGGCATCTGGTGTAAATGTTTGTGTTTTTGATGATACCACCTCCCCCGAAAAGCCAGATGCTATTTTTCCGAATAATTGGATAAGTTTTCATACAGATGGCACTGTAATTATTTACCCGATGTTTGCGGAAAACAGACGGCAAGAAAAAAGATTAGATTTTATAGAAAAGCTTAAAAAACATTTCATTATAACCAATATTGTTGATCTATCTGATTATGAACAAGAAGGTAAATATTTAGAGGGCACCGGTAGCATCATATTTGACCATATAAGTAAAGTAGCCTATGCTTGTATATCGCCAAGAACAAACCTTGAACTATATTTTAAAGTCTGTACATTTTTAAATTATAAAGCTGTTTATTTTTATGCGCATGATAAAAGCGGCAAAGAGATTTATCATACAAATGTAATGATGTGCATTGCTGAAAAGTTTGCCGTAATATGTATGGAAAGTATAACCAATAACGAGGAGCGGGAATTGGTTCTTGATTCGCTTACAAGCTCCGGTCACCAAGTGATAGACATCAGCTTTCAGCAAATGGAAAACTTTGCAGGAAATATGCTTTCTCTGCATACACTTGATAACAGTAATATTTTAGCATTGTCTCAAAGTTCTTTTGATAGCTTAAGAACAGATCAAATAGAGAATATAGAAAAATATTGTAAGCCCATTCCTCTAAATATTAAAACCATAGAAACTATAGGGGGCGGAAGCGCAAGGTGTATGATAGCAGAGATTTTTTTACAGCCTAAAAACAGCTGATAGTCCGAAAGAAAATATCACGAATTTCATTTAAATTAAGACGTTGATTTTTTTAATGATAAATAAATGGCCTATGGGAAGCTAATTTATTTTTTATCTATATGGTATCAATTTTTATAATAATGTATTAACTTTCAAATCTGTACATAATCAGTAAAACATTTTTTATGATAGTGATAGCATTGTATAATTTAAAAGGTGGCGTAGGTAAAACTGCTAGCTGCGTTAACTTTTCTTACCTGGCAGCAAAGGAGGGTTACAAAACGTTGTTGTGGGATATTGATCCACAAGGTGCAACTTCTTTTTATTTTCAGGCGAAGCCTAAAGTACACCCAGGTATAAAAAAACTGATAAGTAAAGATGCAGATATGGATGCCGTTTTGATGGAAACCGGCTACGACAATTTAGATATTATTCCTGCCGATAACTCAGCTAAAAGTTTTGATGTGATGGTGGAAGAAATGAAGGGTAATAAGAATAAACTTAAAACTGTTTTAAAACAATTTAACGGAGAGTACGATTTTGTTTTTATTGATTGCCCTCCAGGTTTTAGCGCATTGAGCGAAAATATTTTTAGTGCTGCAGATATAGTACTTATGCCTGTAATACCAACTACTTTAAGTGTGCGTACCTATAATATGGTAAAAGATTATTTTAAAGAAAAAGAAATTGATCCTGCAAAGTTGATGTGCTTTTTTACCATGACTGACCTTCGTAAAAATATGCACCATGAAATAATGGAACAGCTTTTTAAAGACAAACGCTTTTTTGGCAACTACATTCCTTATTTATCTGATGTTGAAAAAATGGGTATACACAAAATGCCTATTGAGGAATTTGCCCGTAGTGGCGATGCTGCCCGTTGCTACAGAGAACTGTGGACAGAGATTACCGAGGGTGTGTTAGAATAAATTTATACATGTGAATTTTGATTTTGCTACAACTGTTTTGTTTCTATATTTACAGCATCTCTATTAATTAAACTAAATAAGTATTTATGAAAAAAGAAACAGCCAGTTGGTTTAGCCCTGCACTTCAAAAAGATATGCCCATTGTAGCCTATGGCGATTATGGCTTT
>JBBREY010000151.1:0-2881 GCA_038225275.1 Chitinophagales bacterium
AGAGACGATCATAACACCAAGTGATTTTATTGCACCACTATTTATTGTGGAAGGAACTAATATAAAAGAAGAAATTTCTTCCATGTCTGGTTATTATAGGTATAGTTTGGAAAATACTGTTGAGGAAGTGAAACACTTGTGGTCATTGGGATTGAAGGCGGTATTGCTATTTATAAAATGCGAGGACAACTTAAAAGATAATAAGGGAACAGAAGCATTAAACTCTGATGGTTTGATGCAGCGGAGCATTAAAGCTATTAAAAATGCAGTGCCCGAAATGTGTGTAATGACTGATATAGCACTTGATCCCTTTTCCATTTTTGGCCACGATGGAATTGTAGAAAATAACCAAATTGTGAACGACCCTACTGTAGAAGTGTTGGCTGCAATGAGCGTTAGTCATGCTACTGCCGGTGCAGATATTGTTGCACCCAGCGATATGATGGATGGAAGAATTGGTGCCATCAGAAATGCTTTAGAAGAACATAATTTTAGCAACACTGGTATTTTAAGCTACAGTGCAAAATATGCATCTTGTTTTTACGGACCGTTTAGAGATGCACTTGATAGTGCACCCGGTTTCGGCGATAAGAAAACGTATCAGATGGATTTTGCAAACCGTAGAGAAGCCATAAAAGAAACTTTATTGGACATTGAAGAAGGTGCAGATATTGTGATGGTAAAACCAGCATTAAGTTATTTGGATATCATTAGGGAAGTTAAAAATACAGTAACTGTGCCTGTTGCGGCATACCAGGTAAGTGGGGAATATGCTATGATAAAAGCAGCAGCGGAGAGAGGATGGTTGAATGAGGAGAAAGCAATTTTTGAAACAATCACTTCAATAAAAAGAGCAGGCTCAGATTTAATAGCAACGTATTTTGCAAAAGATATTATTAGGATTTTGAATCAATAAAAAGTACGATTCTTTAAAATTCAATCTTCTTTACTTTTTCTCTTTTTGAGCTTTTAGCCAAAAATATTTTAAAAAAGTTTACAGTAATTTTTCAAAGTCTATACATATTTATAACAATGGCAATGAACAACAACAGCAATCAACTTTTCGAAAAAGCAAAACAACATATTCCTGGTGGTGTAAACTCGCCTGTGCGTGCATTTAAAAGTGTTGGTGGGAATCCAATATTTATAAAAAAAGCAGCAGGAACTTACCTATTTGATGAAGATGATAATAAATACATTGATTGTATTTCGTCTTGGGGACCAATGATTTTGGGACATGCTCACCCTAAAGTTACTGCTGCCATACAAGAGCAGGTTACAAAGGGAACGAGTTATGGTGCGCCAACAGACCTAGAAATTAAGATGGCTGAATTGATAAAATCAATGGTGCCCAATGTCGATTTAATAAGAATGGTAAACAGCGGTACAGAAGCTTGTATGAGTGCTATTCGTTTGGCCAGAGGTTATACCGGTAAGAATAAATTCATAAAATTTGATGGCTGTTATCATGGACATGCTGATGCATTTTTGGTAAAGGCAGGAAGCGGAATGGCAACATTAAATATTCAAAGCGTGCCCGGAATTAGTGATGCGGTTGCACAAGATACTTTGGTTGCACCTTACAATGATTTGGCGGCAGTGCAAGAATTAATTGCTGAAAATAAAGGAGAAATTGCTGCGATCATTGTAGAACCTGTTGCAGGAAATATGGGTTGTATTTTACCGGCACCTGGTTTTATGGAAGGTCTGAGAAAAATTTGTGATGAAGAAAAAATCGTATTTATTTTTGATGAAGTAATGACCGGGTTTCGATTATCGACAGGTGGTGCACAACAAACTTTGGGTGTAAATGCAGACTTGATAACTTATGGTAAAATAATTGGTGCAGGCTTGCCTGTAGGCGCTTTTGGCGGTAAGAGAGAAATTATGGAATGCATTGCGCCGCTTGGAAAAGTTTATCAGGCAGGTACGTTAAGCGGAAATCCATTAGCGATGATTGCCGGTTTTACATTGCTGTCTGAATTAAAAGACAATCCAACTATTTATAGTGAATTAGCTGCCAAGACTGAAAAAATTCATGAAAGTTTACAAAAGGTATTTGAAGATAAAAATATCCCTGTTCAGATAAACAGAATGGGGAGTATGATCAGTGTACACTTTTCAAAAAATGCAGTAACCGATTTTGCCACTGCTGCCGATTGTGATATGGAATTGTTTAAAAAATATTTCCATTTCAATTTAGATAACGGTATTTATTTACCACCGTCTCCTTTTGAAAGTTGGTTTTTAAACAATGCATTATCGGATATTGATGTAGACAAAATTATAAATGTTGCAAAGGACTTTTGTGAGACTTTGTAATTTATTGCAGTTGCTTTTGCATTCTTAAAACCCGGTCTTCCAGTTTTTCAGACGTTACTGTTTCTCTTATACTGTCTACTTTAATTGGGAAGCAAAAAGGTGTTAGCTTTTTTGGATAAGTTATTTTGATATTGCTTTTGGCAATTCGCTGCAGCATATTTCTTAAACGTATTTCTTCCATCTGCTGCTGCATTACTTCTGAATATGCTTGGCGCAATAAAAGGCTGTTAGGCTCATACTCCGAGAGCACATTGAACAAAAGGCTTGCGGAAGATTGTAGATGTTTTTGTTTCACAAATTCTCCCGGCATTCCCTGAAAAATTAAGCCGCCAATAACTGCAATATCACGAAATTTTCTTCTTGCCATTTCACCGGCATTTACACTTCTTTGAATGTCTTCATACAAATTCTCTTTAGAAAATAGTTCGTATACGTTACTGTCATCTAAAGGAATTGGTTGGTCACTTAATAATTCAAAACCGTAATCATTCATAGCAAATGAAAATGTGATTGGTGTAATTCTGCCCAGTCTATAACTCAACAATGCAGCCATGGCTTC
>JBBREY010000152.1:0-2869 GCA_038225275.1 Chitinophagales bacterium
GTAGTTGTATATCGTTAGCCTCAGGTTTTGCTACAATATTTACTGGTTTGTAGTCAATTATTAATTGCGCAGGCAAACTTTCTGTACGCTGGCTATTTATTGCTACGGTTTTAAAATTGTTTAAGCCAGCATTAAGTGTAACAACAAAATTTTTATTTAGTATTTTTTCCCCTTTGCTAACATCTTCAACAGTTAAATTTCTTGTAGTGTGAACAAGCTTACCATTTTGATATAACCTGATTTCACTCACTACATCTAATAATCCATCTGCTTCTGTTTTTATTGTCACTTGTTCCTTTGCAACTTTTATGATGGAAATATCATCGGCCACTTCGAGGTTACGATCTTTGGCGTCAACAGAAATTTTAATAAGCGGAGCAGATTTAAGTTCATTTATATCAGTTACATTATCAGGCAATGTGTTTTCCCAAATCTGCTTCAGTAAACCGGGTACATAATATTTTTCATACAAACTTTCTAGTGGAATAATTTCTTTACCCTTTGTAAAATACATCGTTTTTAATGCGCCTTCTGTAGCATCAAAACGCCCGTCATCAGTAAGTAAAACCCAATCGCCAGATTTTTCGAACATATATAATTTACCAATCTTTCTTTTTTTAACGACATCCCAAAGGCAAAGCCCGCCGTACTCTTCTGTTAGCATGTATTTTTCGTTGTGTAAGAAAACAAAGCCAAATACATCGTCCCCAGTGCCTTTCATTGTACCTGCCGATTTATTATTAGCAGCGTCTACAAGACCTATATTATACCCGGCATTAAAATTTTGATTTACGGGAATTTGCGTAGCTGCGTATTTGCCCGATGGCGATATAATGGTGGCAGATTCTGATTTAGGCAATTGTACTTCAGCTCCTATTTGTTTGCCTGTTTCAGCATCAAGATAAAAAAGTTTATTGTTAGATGTAAACATTAACTTCCTATCATTATCAGTAAAACGAAGGTTTTGGATATTTACAGATTGATAATTCCATTTTTCGTTTTTGTCGTTAAGATCTACACAATAAATAAAATTACTACTGTCTTCTTTTGCCTCTGCAAAAAGTATCATCTTACTTTTATCGGCAGAAAAATCACAATACTTATTTAAACGTTCATAATAAGAATAATGTAAGCCAAAAGGTATATCTACAATGTAGAGTAGTTTTAAGGTTTTAAGATCCATCACATAAATTCCTTCATTGCCTGCCAAAACAATAATGTTGAGGTTATCAAAAATTTGCATCCCTACAAATTTTTTATTCATGTTGTTTATCTTATTAATAGGTTCATAAGATATGTTGGCAAGCGTTGGGTTAAAGCGAAAAAGTCCTTGGCTTTCGCTGTAAAGAAAACCTGTTTGTCCATCAGCGGTTATTCTGTATAGTGCTCCACTGTAATCACTTTTAAAATCGGGGTCAACAAGGCGAAGGTTGAATGCGCCATTGTCAAAATTTAATGTTCTGTCTTTTAAACAGACTGCATCTTTATTTTTATAAACAAATTGTACATAAGAATCTAATGGGAACTGACCATACCGAGCATTTTCCGTATTGTTTGCAGAACTGTATTGTGTCATTTTACTGCTTCGAATATAATAATCTGCTGCAGGGGAAACTGCTATAGTTCGTTTTGTTTCCCAAACATAATTTTTAAGATCGGGCAATTGAGTTAGAGGAGTGAAAGAAAAGTTATTGGGATTGAAAAATGACAATTTATTTTGGTATTGCATTAAAAACTTACCGGAGGCTGATGGATACGTATATGTATATTCTGGCGCATTTTCGATGCCATCATCCTTAAAAATCATTTTTGATTTTCGTAATGGGAGATACGTTTTTGCATCTAGCTCCACCACTATTAAGCCTTTTTCTGCTTTCCCTGTGTATGTAAGTAAATTGCCGTTCTGCTGAAATGCAAATGGATAAAGGCCACCTGTATATTTAAATTGCTTTTTAATGCTGCCATTGTCAATATTAACAACCCAACTACCCATTACTGCATCATACAGTAACAATTCGTTGCCTGCAGTATTTATTGATATTGTGGTTGCTTCATGCGTGGCAAATGTTTTAATATTTATTTTTACCAGTGCCTGTGGCGAGAAAGAAACGCGGTTAATTTTTTCAATAACAAAATTCTCTTTTGCCTCGTCATAAAAACCGGCAGTATATAAGTAGTTATCAGAAAAAACCATTGCAGTGGCTGCACTTTGAACTTTGGTTTTTTTGGTAAATGAAAAAGTTTCTAAATTAAAGATGTAAACGGTATCCGCTATTTGCATGGCAACATCACGGCTGTTTTTATCAAAAGCCATTGCTATTTTTCCATCATCAAACCGAAGGTTGTTTTTACCACCCGGCTGCAAATTTTTTATGAGTTTTTTACTGGTATTTTCCCAAATTTTTAAACCATCCCCACCGGCAGAAATAACCCATTTATCATCTGGTGAAATAATAACTGATTTAGCAACATGGGTTGCAGGTATTATTAGCTCAGGCCGCTGCGCAAAAACGGTTGACACCAAAGAAAGCAATAATGCAAATAAGAATAGGGTCGGTTTTAAAACATTTTTAAAGGCAAATTGCTTCTTCATAACAATTAATAATTTAAACAGTACCTGCTAAAAATTTTCAGCAGGCACTGATTTATCTTCTACTGATGTTTAATCTCTACCATCAATGGAACTACTGTTCCTGTACTAGGTTGGTTATCATCATCTGCAACAGTAAGGTTTCGTGTAGATAATTTTTTAGTGCTGAAACCAACCTTATCTGATGTGTATTCAATCTTTGATTTATCTATTAATTTACTACCAAGCACAGATTTTATTTTATCGCTCAAAGCTCCTTTCATGGCATTCATTTTTTCT
>JBBREY010000153.1:0-2828 GCA_038225275.1 Chitinophagales bacterium
GCAAGCAAAGGGTTAACTTTTATTTCAGACAGAGATGCTCGTGATGCGGGTGGCTTACACCCTAATGCGCATTTATGGGATAATGGAAAAGACCCCGTTAGTGAATTAAAAAATGTAATGAAAGTTCGTGCCAAAGCATTGACGCAATTTGGTGAAAACAACATTCGAAAAGGCACACCGATGGCTATGTTGGAAGATGTGCTTGTACCGATATATCTTTTTCACCGTTACCAGGTAGAAGCTGTAACGAAAGAAGTAGGTGGTATGTATTATTCTTATGCCATACGTGGCGACGGACAAATGGTAACGAAAGCAGTAACAAAACAGGAACAGCTGAGTGCATTGAATGCAGTTGTAGATTGCATGGACCCACAAGTATTGGCGTTACCAGAAAACATTATAAAATTAATTCCACCCCGCCCTGCCGGTTACGATTACAACAGAGAATTATTTAAGCGTCGTACAGGTCTTGCTTTTGATCCATTAGCTGCTGCGGAAGTTGCTGCTGATTTGCCTTTGTCATTTTTATTTAATGCCAGCCGTTTAAACCGAATGGTACAATACCAGGCAGAAAACAATGGACTTGGTATTGATGATATGATTGCGGTGTTGACTGCAAAAACATGGAAGGCACGGCGATTAAAGGGTTTACCAGGAATGGTTCAGCATCAAAACGAGCAGTTGATGCTTACTTATCTACTTGCAATGTCAATTAATGAAGATGCCTCATTTGCAACGAAAGCACAATTACTTATTGGAATAGATGATATTAAAAAGTATGCAACAGCACAATTAAAAATATCAACAGATGCTAGTACTAAAGGTTATATGCTGCTAACATTGGAAAGAATAAAGTCGCCTGAAAATGCAAAACCAACGATGCATGAACAGGCACCTCCGGGTTCTCCAATTGGGTTTGATGACGAGTTATAATATTAGGTTATGAACTAGCATATATTTTTACTTGTTAGCTACCTTTATTACCTTTCAGAATATGACGACGGTCTAAGCAAAATATTTTTCAATCATTAAAACGCAACGACACGAGTGGATGACGTTGCTAAGATGAGCTGTTTCAGAACTATTTATCCCGTACTTTTATTCAGCATCAATTACAGCTTTATTTTCTTTCATATTGTTTAGAACAATATCTAAACTTTTAAATGCAGTTGCAGCTTTTATTTTTTCATTTTTTAATTGCACAGCCTTTTCCATCAATTCAATAGCAGCATGCTTTTCACCAAGTTTATAAAGTAATCTTGCCTCTGTATCTATGGCTTCAAATTTTTCGGAATATTGATTACCTTTTGATGCCCATTCTAGTGCTTTTTGCAGATAAATTTTTTGATTTGTATTTTTATAAACAAACCAAGCAGCTTCATTTAGTGTGTTTGTATAATTTTGACCCTCAGGTCTAAAAGAAAATGATTTTCTAACCACTGTTTTATTACCAACTGATTCAGATGAAACTTCTTGGGCATTGCTCATCATTTCAGCTTTTTTTATAGAATCAGATCTCAAAACATCTGCTGCAGTTGTTTTTAAAATAACTGAATCATGAAAAAAAGTTGCATACATGATATATTTATCCATATCGACTACCCCTTCATAATATTTCATTGCCTGAAAATTGAATACGTTATTGGCTGCATTTTTATTATCGCTGTAAACTGCTCTAGCAAAATTGGCTACATTAAGACCATAACTTTCATTTTTTTCTGAAATGGCTTTTTGCATAGATTTAGAGATGATTTTATGGTTGAGGTAAATTCTTTCTTGTAATGGAATTGCATACCACACTACATTAAATCTACTATTTCGCCTCAAAATATTATCTGAAATTGAACCTCTTATTGGAGACTGTTTGGCAATAAAACTTAATACCCTTAAAGAATTTATTGAATCGCTTATCAGATTTTTTGAATAAATATTTAAAAGAGAATCATTGTTTAAATTTAAATTTCCCCTTGCCTGTATCCAAAGTTCGAGGTCGTCATTATTTTTAGATTTTTTGTAATTATCCCCAAAAAAATTCAGTTTTATGACTTCGCTGTTTTGATATAAGGCAACATCAAATTCTTTTTCATAGTCCTTTGCAAAAGTTGTTGTTTTATCAAATCGATGAACTAAATTTTTGTTACCATCAATAAATAAAGTACCAAAACTTTTATCCTGCAAATCATACAACCCATTTATCAAATTTCTATCTGCATGTTTTGAATCAACTTTTATTGCAATGAAAGTTTCTTTAATTTTTTTAGCTAATACCTCATTTTCAAAAGCTTTTGTAACTACATAATTACACATTTCACAATCAAAAGATTCTAATTGCACTAAAACCAATTTACCTGTCTGTTGAGATTGTGCAACGGCATCACTAAAACTAATTTTCTTAAATATTGTTTGGCTCGAAGCGTTAAAAGCAATAACAATAAGAAATAGTACAAGTTTAATTTTCATAAATATTTTTTGATAAGTATCATGATTGGCAAAAAAATATATTTTAATTCTGTTGTATAAATTTAAATAGAATGAATAATAATACATATTATTTACAAAGACTTTGATAATTTTTTCTGGCAGTGTCTTAGCCTTTATAAATACATAGTGATCATAATTTCTGTTAAAAACAATCATTTCATTTTCAACATTATTTAATCCTTGTGAAATCATAAGTTAAATAAATTAATCGAAAATGTATGCCCTTTCAATAACGCTACTAATACACTGTATTTAATTCATTTACAAATAGTAAATTTTATATTTTTTGATATACTAATTTATTTAGTATTTTTACTAAATATTTAAGTTTTTAATGACAGCAGCCA
>JBBREY010000154.1:0-2742 GCA_038225275.1 Chitinophagales bacterium
AGCCTTTGGCACTGGAGCAGAAAACTGGTTCGTAAAACGAAGAAGGCAGAAAAAGATGTGCCCAATGGCTTGATATGTTTAAAGGGAGGAGACCTGGCATTAGAAATATCTGAAAGTAATTGCAAACCCCATGTGTGGGAGATAAATAAAATATTTGAAGAAGCATATTTTGAAGAAAAATTTATGCTGTACGTGCCGATGAAATAAGGAAATCATTTTTGAATCATAAAGGCAAGAAGGACACAAAGTTTAACACTAAGCCTTTTGCTTTTCTCAAATTTTCGTTTAGCTTCAATTCATAAAAAGAATAAATGAAAATATTTTTATCGGCTGTTTTAATTCTGTTAGTAATTTCTTCCTCCGCACAGGATATTTCTTACAATCGTAAAATAGTTGATACACTTACATCATCTTATTTTTGGGGACGTGGCTATACAAAAGATGGAATGAAAAAAGCTGCTGATTTTCTTTCTGCAGAATTTAAAAATGCTCGCCTTGTTCCGCTCAATAAAAAAGAATTTCAACAAGAATTTAAATTTTCTGCAAATACTTTTCCGGGTGAAATGGCTGTGGAAATAAATGGCAAAAAATTAATACCGGGTGTCGATTTCATTGTTGGAGCGGATAGCCATACCGGAAAAGGAACATGCAAATTGATACAGAGAGATAGTACAACTTTTGAAGATGAAGAGAATAAAATTGTTGTAAAATTAGAAAACAAACTTACCTGGGATGCTGCGCAAACTCAGGAAGACTACAATCTTATTCAGTTAGATAAAAAACGATTTACAGAAATCCCAAAAAACATTAAGATAGATATTGAGGCAAAACTGATTAAAAAATTTGAGGCTGCAAATGTCTGTGCCATGGTGAAAGGGTCCGAAAAACCTGATTCATTTATTTTTATAACTGCGCATTATGATCACCTTGGTGGTATGGGCAGCGAGACTTATTTCCCAGGTGCAAACGACAATGCAAGCGGTGTAGCATTACTGCTTAGCCTTGCAAAATATTACGCAGCTCATCCGCAAAAATATTCCATCGGGTTTATTTTATTTGCGGCAGAAGAAATAGGTTTGCTTGGTTCAAAATATTATACTGAACACCCAATTGTACCGCTCAAAAATATTCGCTTTCTTACCAATACCGATCTTGCCGGCACAGGCGAAGAAGGGATTATGGTTGTAAATGCTACATTGTTCGAAAGGGAGTTTGCACTTATGAATAAAATTAATGAGGAGAACAAATATGTAGTGTCCATCGGTGCAAGAGGCAAGGCTGCAAACAGTGATCATTATTGGTTTACAGAGAAAGGCGTTCCATCATTTTTCTTTTACACAAAGGGTGGCATTGCAGCGTATCATGATGTGTTTGATAAAGCCGCTACACTCCCACTAAATGAGCAGGCAGATTTAATGCAATTGATGATAAAGTTTAATAAAGGGTTGGAGTTGCTGAACCGCTAAGGCGCTAAGACGCAAAGAAAAGTTATTGTTTAATTGTAACGAATAATTTCAACTACTAAAAATTACAGAGGCAATTTTGCAAAAATGAAACGAGGTGAATTTATTTTTTGCGACTTAGCGTCTCTGCGGTAAAACTCTTACCCTAAACTCTTCCACATATAAACGTCCGTTTGCGGTGTGTTACCAATAGGAAAATCGTGGGTATGAGAAGTTTTTACAAAGCCGAATTTACTATAGAATTTTTGTGCACGAATGTTGTGTTCCCAAACGCCTAAAAATGCATTATCATAACCCTGGCTTTTACCATGGTCTAAAAAGAACTGCATCATCTGTTGCGCTATTCCTTTACCGTGAAACGCTTCTAAAACATAAAGTCGCTTTAATTCTAATGCAGTGCTGCCTTGTATCTCAGCAAAGTTTTCTGCACCATCACTAAATAAAATATAACCAACAATTTCGTCTTCAATTTCTGCAAAAAAATATTCCATAGCGCTATCTGCTACTTCTTCTGCCAGTGTATTTTCATTATAATATTTCTCCAGAAAATCAGCCATATCATCTTCTGTACAAGTACCTGTAAAAGTATCGTAGAATGTTTTCTTTGCTATAAAAGAAAGCGCAGGCACATCTTTCAATGTTATCCTGCGCATGTTTATTTCGTTCATTTATTTACCAGTTAAACTCAATTAAATTATTCTTCCTGTCCACATCTGCCATCCGTTGAGATGGATCTATTTCTATTTTTTTATAATCAGTTAATCTTGTTTTGAATTGCAAAATATATGTTGGATGAGTCCAACGCCATTCCTCATCTACAATTATTTTTTCTGTTCCGTCTTCTTTTTTCGCTGCATACATTAAGTTTAAAGGAATAGTATGCATTTCTGTTGTACCATCTTTTTTTGTCAGCACTACATCAACCGGCATCGGTACTTGTCCAATTCTTTTTAAGCGAATATTTGATACGCCATTTTCTTCCCACAAGCTATCAATTCCGTAATCTATTTTCTTGGTGGTATTTATCCACCATTCTTTATACCAGTCAAGTTGCACGCCACTTACATCCTGTGCTACCTGTATAAAATCATTTGCATTCGGGTGTTTAAAACGCCATTTGTTGTAGTACTCCAATAATATTTTATTGCGTGTTTGCTCACCCACAATGTAGCCAAGCTGTGTCATAAATACGCAGCCTTTTGAGTAAGCATCTATACTATATGCAAAGTTATTGTTGTAATGGTCTGCATGTGTTGTCATTGGTTCTTCCACTTTGCTT
>JBBREY010000155.1:0-2528 GCA_038225275.1 Chitinophagales bacterium
CAGGTAATTTTAATGCGCATGCTGTTGCATATCCAAAGCACAATTGGGTAAAATTTGCAAATGGTTTTTTAGAGAATAAATTGGGTTTACAGCGCCAACAATACACTACACAAATTGAACATTACGATACGTTGGCAGCACATTTTGATGCTATAAAACGCATCAATAATATCCTAATCGATCTGTGCCGTGATATGTGGAGCTACATCAGCGTTGATTATTTTAAACAGCAAACTAAAAAAGGCGAAGTTGGGAGCAGTGCTATGCCGCATAAAGTAAACCCTATTGATTTTGAAAATGCTGAAGGAAATTTTGGCATTGCAAATGCAATATTGGAACACCTTTCAGCCAAACTACCAATTAGTCGCCTGCAAAGAGATTTGACAGATAGTACCGTATTAAGAAACATAGGCGTTCCAATTGCACACACAATTATCTCCTTAAAATCTTTAGAAAAAGGTTTGGGGAAATTAATTTTAAATGAACAAAAACTTAAAGCTGATTTAGAAAATAACTGGGCAGTAGTTGCAGAAGCCATACAAACAATTTTGCGGAGAGAAAACTATCCAAAACCTTACGAAGCTTTAAAAGATCTTACAAGAGGCAATAATGCAATCACTAAAACTTCCATGCACGAATTTATTAACTGCTTAAAAATATCGGCTACTTTAAAGAAAGAATTAAAAGCTATTAGTCCGCATAATTATACGGGAGTTAAGTAATGAGCAGGATTTGATTATCGAAATCGACAAGATTATTTTGAATTAGATAATTTTTCCAGATCATCCAAATCTTTATATCTGCCTGCAGCTTTCTTTGCTTTTTTCAAAGTATTTAAATGTATTAGTCTGATATCTAGATCGTCCTCTTTATAAATGTGACTAAGTTTGAAAGCTTCTTCAAATTCGCATCCTTTCACCGATGTCATTATTTCAATAGATACTGGTGGTCGTCCATAAGAAAAAACATCCATCTGTTCAGTATTTAAAAAATTTTCTAACGTCATATCTAATACAGGTAGACCAAATTCAAAAAATACTTTAACCAATTTGAGGTAGTTGGTTTTGTCATTTCGCACCCAGATGTCCAGATCACCTGTCGTTCTTCTATAGCCATGAAGAATAACAGCATAGCCACCTACCAACATATAATCTACTGAATGTTTATTAAGGGCTTTTATAAAATCACGGAAATCATCATTAAAAATATTTCCCATTACAACATATGTTTTCTTGAAGAGCCAACGGACTTTTCCATTTTTGGCGGGTTTAGAGGATCTATTCCAAATGCCATACAAGTTAAATACCAAGACTGATTTAATCTTTCTGACATGCTCGTTTCTTTAGCGAAAATTTTTTGATCCTCAGCTTCTTTAAAACTCATCCCTTTTCCTATCGTCTTGTCCATTTTGTACATAAAGCAAATTTACTATTTAATAAGAGATGAGACGACGACTTGATAGAATTAATTTCGGTCCTACACCTTATTCATCTCACTTGTAAAATGAAATTCTATATCAGGATTGTTACTGATTTCTGTATTTAAAAACCATTCACTCTGGGCAAGATAAACGACGTTTCCGTCTTTATCTTCTGCAATATTTGCCTGTTTGTATTTAGTAAAATCTTCTAGTTTTTTAGGATCTTTTGCTGTAAGCCAACAAGCTTTAAAAAAAGGCAAACTGTTCATTTGAACTGATGCGCCATACTCCTGCAATAAACGATATTGTATTACTTCAAATTGAAGTTCTCCCACACAACCAATTATTTTTTTGTTACCCCCAAATTGGGTAAAAAGCTGTGCCACACCTTCATCTGTCAACTGGTTCAACCCTTTTTCCAGCTGTTTGGTTTTCATTGGGTCTTTGTTCACCACCTCCTTAAATATCTCAGGAGAAAAACTTGGAATACCGGTGAAATAAAAGTTTTCACCTTCTGTAAGTGTATCTCCTATTTTAAAATTTCCTGTGTCAAACAAACCAACCACATCACCTGGATATGCTTCTTCAATTACATCTTTTTGGCGGGCCAAAAAACTGTATGGATTTGTAAAGCGCATGTCTTTTTCTAAACGAACGTGGTTATAGTAAGTATGGCGTGCAAACCTACCGCTACAAACCCGCAGAAAAGCTATTCTATCTCTATGTTTAGGATCTAAATTAGCATGGATCTTAAAAATAAATCCGCTAAACTTTTCTTCTTCAGGCAAAACATCTCTCGTTGTAGTATGCCGTGGGCGTGGTGTTGGCGCTATACGCACGAAAGTATCCAACATTTCTTTTACGCCAAAATTATTTACAGCACTTCCAAAAAATACAGGTGCAGTGTTTCCACTCAAATAATCTTCAGCATTTAATTCACCATAAACGCCATCAATTAATTCCACATCTTCTCGCAAAACTTTTGCGTCCTTCTCTCCTATTTTAGCATCTAAAATTTTGTCATTTATATCAGTGATTTCAACAACATTTTCATCATTTGCTTTTGTACCTGCAGAAAATTACACCAAACTTTTTTTATGCAAATCAT
>JBBREY010000156.1:0-2343 GCA_038225275.1 Chitinophagales bacterium
GGTATGCCGCAATTGTCAATAAACGTATTTGCATCCGAGCCGACATTTACGATTAAACTATAAGAGCCATCAGCCAATGGGTTTTGTAAATTGATATAGATAGTGTCTGTAGAAAGATTTGTACTATTACAATTAGTAGAAACAGAAGTTATAGCTGGGCTGCCGGGTGGGAGAACAAATTCAGAACCTGTCGAAGTTATGCTGCTGCACAGAACGGGCTGGCTTAATGCGACTTTTAAAATAGTAGCTGTACAATTAGCCTTGGTAATCTTTGTTATAGTTGCAGGTATTTGGGGAGGAATGGTAAATGGTACTGCTACACCTCCTATCATTGGATCCCCGCATACATCCAGCAAAGTATTACCATCTCCTCCAGTATTAACTGTCAGCGTATAATTTCCTGGAGTCAATGGAGTCTGTAAATTAAGTGTTAGAGTGCTGAAAGAATTGGATCCGGCATTGCAGGAATAAGCAATACCTGTGATAATATGTGGACCATTAGATATGATAAACTCCGTTGTGGCAGGAGAAACAGGCGTGGTAACACTATTGCACCGAATGTCTTCAGAAAAATTTACTATTATTTGAGACGGGTTACACCCAACCATAGCACCATTTAAGATAGTAGGAGCCGCATTATTTGTAAGGACAGCGGTACCTCCGGTAAAATCGAGGTTATATTCTTGGCCTGTACCGGAAAACTTTTTAACCATCAATAAATAATCCTCACCTGCCATTACGGGAATTAGTCTATTAAATCTAGGAGTTGCTCCAAAACAATTATAATCTACAGTGCCTAAGGTTGAACAGCCTGTAGGCCCTGTTGTAGAACTCTGGTTATAACCAACAACCAAATTAGTAGTATAAACATTTTGCGGAGCTTGATTTGTTACGTTAAACAACACCCAATCGTAGTCTGCACCTGCGCTAAAAGGCGCAATCGTAAATCCTAAAGTTCCTGATTGGTAAATGTGTATTTTGTACCATGCTGAATTATCTGTAGGAATTAAATTGTCACCTGGTAGACAGCTATTACCTGTTATTGCAGGCAGCACACTTCCAGTACATGGAGGTATGAACTGTTGTGGAAAATTTTGAGTTGCACAAACTGCTTGAGCAGTTTGTGCAGTTGCACCAGGCCCAGAACATGGCTGCGCATTTGATGTAAATACACAAAAACTACAAATCAAAAATATAAAACAAAAAAAACGCATATATTGACACCTTAAGATTATAAAATTACACAAAAAATGACTGTTCCACCGTACTTAAAGAGAGGAGATACAATAGCAATTTGCTGCCCCGCAGGCTATATGGCTGCAGAGAAAGTTACCAATGCTATTATTACACTAAAAGCCCAAGGATATAATATTATTGTTGGTGAAAATATTGGCAGTGCATCACAAAATTATTTTAGTGGTACCGATGAAGAAAGGACAGTTGAATTACAACAGTTTTTAAATAATAAAAACATTGATGCTATTCTTTGTGCAAGGGGTGGTTATGGCATAAGCCGAATCATTGATAAGCTCTGTTTTAAAAAGTTTTTAAAGCATCCAAAATGGATTATTGGTTTTAGCGATGTTACCGTTTTGCATACGTATCTCTTCAGCAATTTTAAAATGACCTCTTTACACGCAAGTATGGCAGCAGCTTTTACAGGCGCTGTAGAGCATGACAATATAAAAACAATGCTGGCAGCCTTAACTGGTAAAAAAGCAGTGTATGATATTGTTGGGAATATGTCAAACAAAAACGGTACTGCCAAAGGGAAATTAGTTGGGGGCAACCTGTCTCTTTTTACGAATAGTATTGGTACATCATCGGATGTAAACACCAATAGTTGTATTTTATTTTTAGAAGATCTTGACGAGCAACTGTATCATATAGACCGCATGTTTATACAGCTAAAAAGAAGTGGAAAATTAAAAAAACTTGCAGGGTTAATTATCGGTGGCTTTACTGATTTAAAAGATACTGAAAGGCCATTCGGAAAAAATATAAATGACATTGTTTTAGAACTTGTCGCTGATTATGATTATCCTGTTTGTTTTGACTTTCCTGTGAGCCATGCTGAAAATAATCTGGCATTAAAGCATGGAATGAAACACCAGCTAATTGTAAAAGAAGAAGGTGTTTCGCTGATTGAATTATAAAAACAATGTTAGATTAATTTTATTATTTCAGCAAAGAATCTATCGAATTAAAATATTGTGCAGTAGCATTTAAATTATTATGCGATGCTCCTTTCACTGTAATAAACTCATCTGTACTTTTTAAAATTGGCATAAGCTTTTTAGCGCACCGATATGGTACTACCCCATCACTTGTGCCATGGAAAAT